>JBCCKK010000121.1:0-9275 GCA_039027395.1 Verrucomicrobiota bacterium
CACGATTCATTTTCCGATACTGCTAGCCCTTTCCGCAGTAGGCATTCACGCAATCATCGACTTCCCTTTCCAAATCTTCTCCATTCAGCTTCTCGCTTTTGTCTACTTAGGTATCGCATGGCCCCAAAAACCGTGAAGCTCGGCCTGGGGAGGCGTTTGCTGATGAATTGATTTTCTGCAGTAGATCGGCTACGTTTTCAAAAGTTTGATACTATGAATGTGCTTATTAGGATACCCGTATTTCTAATTCTGGGATCCATATTATTGGCAGAACCCTCTCCTGGAAGCGTTTCGACTCAAAGGTATGAAAGTCGAGTTCAGGATACCATGCGCAAGGCTGGATTCTCTCGGTGGAAACCGCTTGAGGTAAAAAAGCGTTACATCGTTGACGCCCTGAAAGCACAAAAAAGCACCCTAGATTACGGGGATATTACTCCTTTCCCGTACGATACGAGCTGGAATAAACGGATAGCGATCGTCTTAAGTTATTTTCCCGAAAGCAAAACCGATTTCATTAATCTGATTATACCAGCAGCTCTCAACCTACAGGATGATCTCCAGATACCAGCATCTGCAACAGTTGCCATGGCAATCTATGAAAGCGCTTACGGTGAAAGTGAACTAGCTAGAGCTCACTATAACTTCTTTGGGCTCAAAGCATTTCAGACCTGGAAAGGAGAACGTATTTTAATGAAAACAAAAGACGAAGGGATCTGGACCGAGGCTTATTTTCGCTCCTACCCCACCTTCCACGAAGGCGTGCTCAATTTCGGTAGACTCTTAAGTTCAAGCGACCGGTATCGGCCAGCATTTGATTCAAAAACAGGGCATGAATTTGTTCGTCTTGTTCTAGAATCTGGATACTGTCCTGATCGTGATTACTACTCGAACATTCTCAAGATTATTAAGCAGTATCGGCTGCATGCGCTCGATCGCATTCGCGCTTAGCAGCACTATTCTTTTTATTCCCAGCGGTTTGAGCGAAGATACTGCTACGCAAATTCCAGTGATCGAGTGGCCTCTCAAAGCTGGCCAAAGTCTAAAAGACTCTCCAGACTGGCAGCTTTTAAACGCGGAAGCCGGAGCTGAGATGATTAAGGCTCCTGACAGACAACTTTGCCTTAGACTTACAGGAGGAGCACGCTTTCGTTCTATTGACGCTTCTGCATATCTGCCTGAAACCCATCTCGAGGCCACATGGTCCATCACCAACGGTCAGGGTGCCATGGGATTTGGCTTTATCGATTTCAAAACATCGATCTATTACTACTTCTATCAAGATGTAACTAAAGGCATGCTTATCTTGCAGAGAGGGGATGGACAAACTACCGAACAACTCGCCGAGATTCCCTTCTCCAGCTCGACGACCTCAGGTAATTTTAAGATGGTTATTTCTCGCCCTAAACGAGATCAGGTTCATCTATCTCTCTCTCACAATGAATCTGCTCTCGGCGAACCAGTCGTAGATCGCCCTGAGCAAGAGCTGGGGTCAACATTTCAGATCTATGCTGGATCTAGTAAAGACGCGGAGGTTCTCGTTTACAAGATTTCGACGATTCCAGGAACTAGCATCAAAAAGGGTGGGAGTTGGTTTTGGTAATCAGCTAAGTAGAGCTGCGAGAAAGCATCTGTAACGATTTTGCCATATTTTTCTAATTCACGGTTGATAAATCCTTGAGGGCTTCACATGCTCTTGCCGTGAGCCAAACAATCTTCGGTAACGATTTACAAATCTTCTCAGGATCTGCTAATCGAGAACTTGCCCAAAAAATCGCCGACTATCTTGGAGTTGGCCTCGGCGAAGCAACCGTTACTTCATTCCCTGATGGCGAAAGCTTTGTTCGCTATGAAGAAAATATTCGCGGTAACGACGTCTTTATCGTCCAACCGACATCCCCGCCCACAAATCATCATTTGATGGAGCTGTTTATCATGCTGGATGCTGCACGCCGTGCGAGTGCGCAGCGAATCACCGCTGTTGTTCCATTCTACGGCTACGCCCGGCAAGATCGCAAAGATCAACCTCGAGTTCCGATTACAGCAAAGCTGGTCGCAAACCTATTGGCAACTGCAGGTGCTAACCGAGTGCTTACCATGGATCTTCATGCGCAACAGATCCAAGGTTTCTTTGATATTCCGGTGGACCATCTTTACGCTGCTCCCGTCTTTTATGAATACCTTTCCAAGAAGAACCTTAATAACCCGGTCGTTGTCTCCCCAGATGTTGGAGGCATGAAGATGGCAGCAGCCTATGCAGAGGTCCTCGGGGCTGGGCTTGCGATTGTTGCCAAACGGCGGGTGAGCGCCACCGAAACCAAGGCGCTCTACGTCGTCGGGGAAGTAAAAGACTCGGATGTCCTGATTGTCGATGATATGACAGAAACCGCCGGAACCGTCACCAGCGCCGCAAAGATTCTCAAAGAATCGGGAGCTCGCGATATCTACGCCGGGATATCTCACGCCATTCTCAAAGAGAACGGCATCGAGCGCCTTAAAAACTCTGAAATCAAAGAGCTGATCACAACTAATACAACCCCCAACCCGCAAGATATCGATTTCCCTATAACGGTTCTAGGGGTCGAAACACTTCTCGGTGAAGCCATTCAGAGAATTCATTTCGGCAAGTCCGTTTCTTCGCTATTCGAATTTGGTGATGGCAAGAAGATGGGTTTCTAAGTTCAGAATCATTTAAGAATATCGCACTGGCAAAGCCCTCTTAAGACGCGGTATACTTTTGGATAATCTAAAAAAAGGAGTCTTACCATGAGTCTAGTTCAGGGATTGCTAGGGAATGTAACCGAAATGCCTCTCGAAGAAGCAAAAAACGAATTCGGAGCCATTCTTATTGACGGAGAAGAGATACAAAAAGGCTATGTTCTTATTCGGGACATGCTGGTCTTTACTAATTTCAGAATTATTTCTTTGGATAAACAAGGAGTTACCGGAAAGAAGCAAAACCTGACTACGATCACCTATAAATCTATTCGCAAGTTTTCTAAGGTGAGCGCAGGAATCATGGATCTTAATGCTGAACTCTATGTTTACGTCAAGGGAGACCCTTCACCTCATGTTTTCCAATTCTCGAAAGACCTCGATATTAATGAGGTTTATAAGTTTCTTAGTTACTACGTTATAGCTTCCGGCTAAATTTCAAAAAATAGGATACGAAGGTCCTATGGAACAAGCTCCTGTACTCGCCACCGGGGCGCGGACCATATGTTGCTTTTCCTGCCTTAGTCGTTAGAAATGCTCTGGTATCAGCCTAGACCTAGCGTCTCTTCATCCGTGCGAGGACGGACCAGCAAAACCCGGAATTAAAAGGGTCACCAAACAAACACTTACCCTCATCGAAATGCTCAAGGCGGAAAACCATATCGATTACAATACAAGCGACAGTTATCACTTCGAAGAAGACTGATGCGAAGTTCTTCTAAAACGCCACAGCCCACCAAGAAACCGGGGAAGTTAAGAAAACTAGTCCTCGGTGCCCTTTTCTTTGCTTTGTTGCTTCCTCCTTCCCAGATTCTTCTCGTCCGCTGGATCAATCCTTCTCTTACTACGGTCATGATTCAAAGGAAGATCCAGTATCCAGACTGGCCTCGAGAGCATTGTTGGATAGCCCTAAACCAGATTCCTGAGTCACTTCAATGGTATGCTATCCTCAGCGAAGATGGGCGTTTTTTCGATCACAAAGGAATCGATTGGGAGGAACTAAAAAGCGTTTTTGAAACCTGGAAAAAACAAGGCGCTCCTCCCCGCGGCGCTTCAACAATCACAATGCAAACAGCTCGCTCCTTGTTTCTTTGGCAAGGCCGCTCATACCTGAGAAAAGGCTTGGAATGTTATTACGCCTTCTGGATGGAATGTCTACTCAGCAAGCAACGGATTTTTGAATTATATCTTAATGGAATCGAAACGGGCCCCGGTGTTTACGGGATGTCTTCTGCAGCGATCTATCATTTTCAAGCTCCATTAGATCGAATCACTAAGCAACAACAAGCTCTACTTATAGCAATTCTCCCCAATCCAATTGAATGGTCTGCCAACACTCCCTCTCGTCAGGTGCGGCGGCGGCAGAAGCGAATCTTAGTTAATTCTCAAAAATGGAAAAAACCTAATGAGCTTAACTTTTTAAATCAAATGCCGTGAAATTTGGAGTTTCAGCATCCCTGTGCTATTAATGGGTACGCATGAAGGTAAACCGCAGCAAGATACCTTTTCTCATCTTCGAGTTAAGTATTGTTGTTGCTACAAGTGTCATTGCATTCACCACAGCGGTTACCACAAACCTCGCGGAAACCATCGATATTTTTTCGGACCATTATCCATTCCTCAGATTACATGAAGGTTTGTTTGCCGGGACTGTGATATCAATCGTTCTTTTGATGATTGTCATACGCCGATGGTTGAATGCTCGCAGCTCGAATAAAGAGCTTTTGGAAAAAAATATCGCGCTCAATGAAGCTCTTAAAGAAAACGACGCTCTGCAGCGCCTGATTCCAATCTGCGCAGAATGCAAGAAAGTTCGCAACGATAGTGGTTATTGGAGTGACGTAGAACACTATTTTGCAACTCACACCAGAGCGCAATTTAGTCACGGTTTATGCCCAGAGTGTGAAGAACGCTTTGCCCGCGAAAGCCGTGAGGCTATCAAGAAATATCAGAGTTCGTCTGATTGAACGTCCTACTTCGCCCCACTTACTCATCGAGAAGGTAAGCAAAAATAAGCGGGGCAACAATCGTAGCATCGGATTCAATAACAAATTTTGGTGTGTCGACAGCGAGTTTTCCCCAGGTGATCTTTTCGTTCGGAACAGCACCTGAATAAGACCCATAGCTTGTCGTCGAATCACTAATCTGACAAAAATACGCCCATAAAGGAATGTTGGTTCGTTTCAAGTCCTGGTGCAGCATTGGAACGACGCATATCGGAAAGTCACCAGCGATCCCACCACCAATCTGAAAAAATCCTAAAGGCGTTGTCTTCGTTAGCTCCGTATACCATTCGGCCAAATCCATCATAGCTTCAACCCCCATCTTCACAGTTGTGGGATTCTTAATTTCACCTTGCATACAATGCGCAGCAAAGATGTTTCCTAATGTTGAGTCTTCCCATCCAGGAACGTAAATCGGAAGCCCTTTCTCGCAAGCTGCCAGCATCCAACTGTCTTTAGGATCTATTTGATAAAATTGTTCAAGTTTCTTGCTTTGGATCGCTTGATACATGAATTCGTAGGGAAAGTAGCGCGTTCCACTCTCATCGGCTGCGTTCCAGACATCAAACATCACACGCTCTAGTCGCCGCATCGCTTCCTCCTCAGGAATACAGGTGTCCGTTACCCGGTTAAGGTGACGATCTAAAAGTACCTCCTCGTCTTCAGGGCGTAGATCACGATAGTGGGGAACACGCTCGTAGTGATCATGTGCAATCAGATTAAAAAGATCTTCCTCAAGATTTGCCCCGGTACAACAGATTGCGTGAACCTTGTCGCGTCGAATCATTTCAGCCAAAGAAATTCCCAATTCAGCCGTACTCATCGCTCCAGCAAGTGTCACAAACATTTTCCCTCCCGACTCCAACAACGCTTCATATCCCTTTGCCGCATCCATTAGTGCTGCAGCGTTGAAGTGCCGATAGTGCTTTCCGATAAATTGAGAAACAGGGCCTTTATCCATTGAAGGATCATAAGGACGGCTTCTCTTACTTGGCAAGGACGCACCCAGAGCAGGAAGCGGAATTTGTTAGCGACAAAAGGTTCTCGAACTTTAGATTCGAACAAAAGCCAGTCTCTAAATGAATAAGAAACTGGAATAATTATCCGAACTCCGCCTCATCCAAGTCATGTCAGTTTCTCAGGACCGCGTCCAAGTTGTTATTCCTGCTTTAAACGAGGAAGTGGCTCTGCCCGATGTCATAAAGGCATTGCAGAAGCATGGATTCACTAAGATCCGTGTCGTCGACAACGGTAGCATCGATCAAACCGCAGAGGTTGCCCGGCAAGCTGGCGCGGAGGTCATTCCCGAGCCCCAAAGAGGATATGGGCAAGCATGTTGGACGGGCACTCAAAACCTCGCCGAGAACGTCGACTGGCTCTTATTTTGCGATGCAGATGGCAGCGACGACCTAGATACCCTTCCATTATTTCTCGAGGCCGCACCTGATTTTGATTTCATTCTAGCTAATCGGAGAGCAAAAAACTCCGGCCGAAGTCAATTAACTCCGGTTCAGAACTTCGGAAACGCCTTATCTGGTTTTCTTATCCAACTCGGCTGGGGCCAGACCTATCATGATTTAGGCCCACTGCGTCTTATTCGCCGCTCTTCTTACGAAGCGATTGAAATGCAAGATCGAGGATTTGGCTGGACTGTTGAAATGCAAGCTCGAGCAGCAGAGCTCAATCTTCGCACCAAAGAGCTTCCTTCCAATTATTTCTCCCGTAAGGGCGGTCAATCCAAGATTTCCGGCACGGTGAAAGGCAGCGCCCAAGCAGGAGCAATCATTCTTTCCACTCTTGGAACCCTATTCCTTAGGAAATCCAGCATCCAAACTTGCCTTAAAGTTTTGTCCTCTTTGCTTATCCTGGTCGGCTGTTGGATGACGGCACCGCACGGTGATTTTCGGCAACCAGGCGAAGTCGCTTCCTTCCTCCAGGGTATTTGTGTTTTCAGCCTTGGATTTGTTCTCTGTTGGGCCATTTTGAATATTCGGTGGTGGCATTTCTGGGGAATAGTACTAGCGAGTCGTTTTCTTCTGTTTCCAATGTATCCGGGTGATGATATCTGGCGCTACCTGTGGGAAGGAATGATTCAGCTTAACGGAATCTGTCCCTATCTTATTCCTCCCGCAGATCCTTCCTTGATTCCTCTCCACACGCCGTATTGGGAATTGATTAACCACGGAGAAGTCGCCGCGATTTATCCTCCAGTTGCTCAGATTATTTTTAAGGGCCTTGCTGCGCTCTCTGACACCGTTGCCGTGTTTAAACTAGCTATCATTTTTGCCGACCTTGGAATTTGTTGGTTGTTAGTTCGAAGTTTCGGACTAAAAGCCACTCTTATCTACGCCTGGAACCCACTTGTAATCTATAACTTTGCCGGAGGCGCCCACTATGACAGTCTATTTCTACTTCCACTGGTAGGTGCTTGGCTTGCCTTTAGAAAGACATCGGAAACAACCCGACGTAAATGGATCCTATCGGCCATTCTTCTTGGCCTAAGTATTGGCATTAAATGGATCACGGCCCCAATCGCAGGATTTCTTTGCTGGCGAGCATGGAGAGAAGAATCTCTCTTCAAAGGTGTTTTGTGTGGGATTGCAATAACGGCTCCCTTCATTTTGACATTGGCCATCGTATGTAGTGGAGTCGACCTTAGGCAAATCCAACCCAATGACTTTGCACTTTATGCTCGTAGCGCTGAACTGGTCCCACGCCTCGTAGGCAATCTGTGGGAAGGCAGTCGACACCGAAACTGGATCTTCGCCATACCGCTTACTTTAGTTTCTCTGGTTCTGATTTTTCGATCTAAACGTTGGGTGACCTTCAGTGAGTGGTTTCTCTTTTGTCTATTGACACTTTCTCCTGCGATTCACGCCTGGTATTTTACATGGCTAGTTCCATTTGCCGTATCGACTCGCAACTTGGGGACCCGCTGGCTGTCGATTACTGTCTTTATCTATTTTTTAATGCAACATAGAAAAGCAGTCTGGCAAGAAGGTGATCCCGACCCTTGGTATCTTACACAATGGGAGTTGGCATTTCTCTGGACTCCATTTTTACTCGGCTTTTTATTATCATTTAGGAACCGAAACCAAATCTATAACAACGAACAATGATCGCTGCTTTGTTTCTAAAAGAGCCTGTTCCAGGAAAGGTTAAAACACGATTAGCTGCGGCTATTGGCAATGAGGCGGCATGCCAAGCTTATCGCAATCTTGTCGAGCGGCAGTTAAAAGAGATTCCAACCTCTTGGAAAATCTACGTCTTTTTCGATCCTCCCGAGCGCTCGCATTCCGTTCAAGAATGGCTTAAGGGACATAGAGTCGAAGCATTTGTCGCTCAGGATGGGAATGATCTAGGGGAGCGGCAAATGCACGCAATTCAAAACATTAATGGGAGCTCTCCTTTGTTTCTCATTGGCGGTGATTGCCCCTATCTTATTCAAGATCGGCTTCTCGAAGCCTCCCAATATCTAGAAACACACGATCTTTCACTTATACCGGCAACTGATGGTGGTTATGTCAGTCTAGGAATAAAGAAAGAGCATCACGGACTCTTTGATAATATTCAGTGGAGCACGAGTACGGTTCGCAGCGAACTTGCCAAAAATTGTCGAACCTTGAACCTCACACTCAGGGAGGCTACTCCACTGACTGATATTGATACATTGAAAGAATGGAAACTAGCCTGCAAAGACTTTCCAGAACTTGAGAATAATGTTTAGAGCCAATAGCACGTTGTAAGAGCGCGATCTTCTAACCGTTACTAAGCCTCACTAACGTGCATTTGAAACCACCGATCTAATTGCCGCCGATTTCGCTTCGCCGGCCTTCCTTTTCGAGCTCCATGCTTTAACCAGGAAACTGCACGCTCTTCTCGAACTGCTCTAGCCTTTTTATATTCATTTTCTGGAGTTAAATCTTCGAGGTACTTTGCCACTAATGGGGCACCAACTCGTCGATCTAAAAGACTACTGACTTTAACAGACTTAATCCAACCAGAGCGACTAATGGAAATCTCATCTCCAATCTTAACCAAGTAGGAAGGTTTGGCCGATCTGCCGTTCACTTCAACTTTTCCACCCTGACAGTTAGATGTAGATAGAGATCTTGTTTTGAAGAGACGAACAGCCCAGAGAAACTTATCTAAACGGACTTTGCTCGATACAGACATCAAATACTAAGTGAGAATTATGAAGGATTAGCCATCAAATATCAACTGTAATCAGAAATCGTATCGATTTCATGGCTTAAAATCCTTAAGGGTTAGCGCGGGAAACTGACGTCCTAATCGTCGGTCAACAATCCGATCCGAATCACAGCATTGGTTTTCTAACCACCGCTGCAAGAGCTCTTTTCCCGTCAAATAAATGCGCATTCCACCGGGCCGCTCTAGAATGTACGGTCGTTCTAAGCTAGGAACGGCCTCACATTCCATTTCCTCTAAATGATTCACCCTTGCCTAAGGAGCAAAGACAATGCCAATCTTCTAGTAATAGCCGCTCCGGCTGCACAAGCTGCTGAAAAAAATGGTTTCCCTTACTTTCCATTAAATTTC
>JBCCKK010000122.1:0-9268 GCA_039027395.1 Verrucomicrobiota bacterium
AAACAGATAAAGAGATATCGACTTCCCATTTCTCGAATTTTTAATTTTGCAACGCCGAAGCGCCTATTTTTCCATGATATAGGAACAATGGTCCAGCTGTAACCTCTTACTATTGTTTTTAGAGGTAGCTCCACTGTTAGATTAAAGTGAGGTGAAAGGAAAGGACGGCAACCTTCAATAACCTCCTTACGATATGCCTTGAAGGCGTTGGTCGTGTCATTTAATTTTACGTTGAAGAGGATCTTTATGAAAAGATTAGCGAGTCGATTCACGATTAATTTGTGTCGGGGGTAATCTTTTACAGATCCCCCTCGGACAAATCGGCTTCCAAAAACAGCATCATATCCTTCACGCAGCCTGTGCCAATAGCCAACTGCGTCATGAGGATCATCGGACTCATCGGCCATCATGATGATGACGGCATCGCCGGTGAAAGTGTCCAATCCCTTTACTATCGCTCTCCCAAAACCGTGATTACCTTTGTTCTGAATTGGTCGTAGTTCCGCAATCTCCCTTTCAAGGTCTTGCAATACTTCCCAAGTTCCGTCCTCACTGCCGTCGTCGACAACGACAATTTCATGGGAGATTTCATGAGATTTCATCGTCGTATGAAGCGCTTTTACCATATGCGGGATGGCTTCAGCTTCGTCCCGAGCCGGTATTACGATCGAAAGCCTTTGGGGCAGTTCTGAGTTAGGTCCCATTTCTTTCCCCCGATTCTAAGTGACTCCTGAAATACTCATCCATTCCGGATTTTTTTCGGCATGATCGGCTATCTCAGTCAAAATGTCTTCGATTCCAATCTCGGGAGCCCACCCCCAAACTTGACGACACTTCGAGTTATCAAGGACGACCCAAGGGAGATCGTATTTGCGATCTGCCCCGGCTTCTGTTGCTGTCCGTTTCGTCCATCGCGAGTCGCACCAACCGTTTAACTCGGCGAGAGACATTGAATTCTCAATTCCTCCAGAAACATTCACGACACGATCACCGGGAGAAACTTCCGGCTTTTTAATCTGAGACTGTAGCAACCGATATAAATCACGCGGATGGAGACAATCGCGCACCTGCGAACCACTCCCGTCGAATCCGATGTAAGAAAGACTTCGCCGCCTCAGATGTGCATTCAACCAAAAGGAAAAGATCCCTTGATCGGGTTTCCCAAACTGTCCTGCTCCTGCTATAACCCCACAACGATTCACAAACACGGGTATATCAAATGCACAGCTATATTCGAGAACTACAATTTCCGAAGCGAGCTTCGAACTCCCATAGAGACTGATAGGTGGAGCCGTTGAGAACTTTTCGGAGATGCCGATCTTGGAGATACCGAGTGTCTTTCCGCGAAGACTTGGCTCGAAGCGCATTCCCTTTTTAGAGAATTCCAGATTCGAAAGAAGGTCTATATTGTAGACTCTACTCGTACTCAGAAGGATAAATCCTGCACCATGATCCTTCGCAAACTCTATTGCATTAATTGACCCGCCCAGATTTTGCATCATCAAGGGTCGACTTGTAAAGTCAGCCGTCCCTGCCAAAACTGAAGGATTAGCGGCTGCGTCCACGATCCAATCCGGTTCCCCGGCAACTTTCAAATCGTCCGGCTCACGAATGTCTCCATGAAAAACGGCCACCCCTTTCTCACGAAGAGTGGACACATTCACAAAGGATCCCTCCCGTGATAAATTATCAATTACCGAGACGCGGGCCCCATCCTCCGAAAACATCTTCGCAAGCTCTGCTCCAACGAATCCGCAGCCCCCTAAAATGAGAATACTCTTGGCGTTTTTACCCATCATCTACCCTCCCAAGCTCAAATAGATCTCTTCCAGGATCTGCCTCACTCCATAACGATAATTCCAATCGTGATAATGTTGCTGAAATTTTCTGACATCGCTAATCCACCAAATATGGTCACCGATACGGTTGTCTTCAGATAGCTCATGAGAGAGCCTCTTACCGCAGAGCTCCTCACAGATCTCAATTGCCTCTCTCATGGAACAGTTTGAATGCCTTCCTCCCCCGATATTGTAAACCTCCCCAGTCCTAGGCTTCTCATAAAATTGCTGAAATGCCTGAACAAGATCATAAGAATGGATGTTGTCTCTGACCTGTTTTCCCTTGTAGCCAAAAACCTGATATGGACGGCCCTCGTACGTACATCTCATCAAATAAGAGAGGAATCCATGTAGTTCCGCTCCAGCGTGTGCCGGTCCGGTGAGGCAGCCACCCCGAAAAACTCCAGTCTTCATCCCAAAGTATCGCCCGTACTCCTGAACCATGATATCTGCAGCCACCTTACTGGAACCAAACAAGGAGTGTTTCGATTGATCGATCGACATGGTCTCATCAATTCCATGCTCGTAAAACTGATGTGATTCTGACAATTCCCACCGAGATTCCAATTCCACTAAAGGGAGCGAGTTGGGTCGATCTCCATACACTTTGTTTGTACTCGTGAAAATAAATACCGCTTCCGGAGAATGAAGGCGACAAGACTCAAGAAGATTCAAGGTGCCTACAGCGTTCACCCCAAAATCCACCCTTGGTTCATTTGCTGCCCAATCATGGGAAGGCTGTGCCGCTGTATGAATCACAAGGGCAATCGACGTTCCGAATTCGGAAAAAACTTTGTCGATACTCTCCTCATCACGAATGTCGATCCCCCGTGCAGTGAACCTTTGCGAGTAAGACTTCAACTCCTCGACTGTCCTCGTCGTCGAGGCATTCTCTCCAAAAAAGTAAGCTCTCATGTCGTTATCAATCCCAACGACCTCAAACCCCTCCTCTAAAAGATGTTTCGAAGATTCGGAGCCAATCAACCCACCAGCACCCGTTACCACTGCTACTTTACTCATATTATGACTTAATTTCTCTCATGAAATCATGACAATCTCACTGCGAGATTGTCTCCGGCCTCCTGCACATAAGGGATTCTGGTCGCCGCAATGCTCTTAGGAAAACCGACCGCTTTACAAACAACTAATCAACCTTCCTCAATAATTTCGACCTTCGGATGAGGAACAATCATTCGCCCCCCACCTGTTAAGAATCCTTTATATTTGTCCCGAAAGTAATCGATGAAATTCCAGGAAAGAACCAAGTAATAGTCGGGATCCTCTTCGATAGCCTCTTCGAACACAATTGGTATATGGGTTCCCGGAGTATACCTACCAATTTTAAACCGATTGACCTCGGTCGCCACCTTGACAAGGTCCGGTCCAATTCCATAATAATTAAGCAAAGTGCTTCCTTTCAGAGGTGCGCCGAGCGCGTACACAACCTTTCGTTCTCGCTTGAGTTCATTTAGCAGTTCACATAAATCCTCGCGATTCTTTTCCACTTGCTCTGCAAATTGATAATACGTTTTAAGATCCGCAATACCTGCTTCGTACTCTTTCGCAACTGCATCTGGAATCGATGGTTTCTGCACATGACTGGAACCCTCTTTTGCCACGTAAAGAACGAATGAGCCTCCATGAACCGGATAAAAATCAACGTCAATCATCTTCAGACCATATTGCTCAAACAAGCGCTTCAGAGGTATCAGATTATGCATCAAAGTATGTTCGTGATAAAAATGATCGAACTGAAACTTTTCAAGAACATCTTTCATATACACACACTGGGTCACAAAGATTGTTTCATCATGCATTGCAGCACACAACCCCTTTAGAAAGCTATGAATGTCCTCGATATGGTAGAATACTGCTGTTGCCGTGATAACATCAGGAAGTAAATTCAGCTGACGAAAGCAATTCGCTGTCTCCTCGTTCCAAAATGTCTCCGCCACAGTTATTCCCTGTTCTCTCGCCAATTGTCCTGTCCGCTTACCTGGATCGATTCCAATGGTTCGCATACCCGCCTTCCCAAATATCTTTAAAAGCGTTCCATCGTTGGCGCCAATATCCAAGACCAAGCTATTTTTCTTAATCGAAAACTTGGTAACGACATCCTCCACCAATTGATTGAAGTGATCCACCACCGGCATATTTACTCCAGTGATGTAGGGATGATTTGCGAACATGAATTCCGGAGACGGGAACTCTTCAATCTGCACTTGCCAGCAATCTTCACAGACGGCCATCGCAAAGGGAAATTTGGGCTCCGTTGCAAAATCCTCCGAAGAAGGGAAATGATTTCCATTGGGCTGAGCACCAAGATCCAAAAAACGGCGCAACGCAGAACTTCCGCAGTTCATACAGGTCTTATTTATCATGAAATAAAAACTAGGTTCAGACTCCTAATTGTTTCAAGTACCATTCACATGTCTCTCCGAGTCTTTCGTTGAAAGACATGTTTGGCTTCCATCCAATCTCCGAATTCAAAATCTCTGTTAGAGCAACGATTTCAGACGGTTGATTTACTGGATCGGGAACCCGATCAAATTTAACCAGCTCGAATGCGTCGAGAAAGTCGGCTACCCCAGAAACCACCTCTCGTATCGCCAATCCCTCGCCTGATCCAATATTTATCGCGCCTTGATAGGTTGATTCGAAAACCGATTGAATGGCTGAAGCGACCTCTTCTACATGAAGAAAATCTCTTACGGAATTACCACTATCAAACAGAACTTCTTTACCTGTTGATAATTGCGTCACAATTCGCGGGATCAGTCTTTCAGGTCTTTCTCGTGGGCCGAACGGACAGAAAATTCTCGGCCAAGCGAATGATAACCCGATATCTTCCGACCAACGATTAAGGATCTGAAATAAAGAAAGCTTCGAAATACCGTAGAGCGAGCTAGGCGACAAGGGAGTACGGGATTCAGACAAGACTTCTGCCGTATTCCAAGAATACTCGGCACTTGATCCCACGACCAAGACCCGTTTTCCTCCATACTCCGCAAATGAGGATAAGAGCTGTATACTCGCAGACACCCACGAGAGATTAGACGAACAGCTCCAGTAGGCCCCAGGAGTCGTTTCCCAAGCAAAGTGCACCAATCCCTGCGGTTTATGTTTGGATAAGTAGGTCTGAGTTGCTTCGGAATCAAATAAATCAAGCGATTCAGAGAGCCCTCCTGGCGTACTAACGGGTGCTAAAACAGTGTGACCACAACGAGCCATTCTCTCTGCAAATGGTTTTCCGAGAAAACCTTGGCCGCCTGTTACCAAAATCTTCACACGGGCAAAAATGGTGCAGCTCTATCCTTGAGTGAGAGTATCGGATCCTTAACCGGCCAAGTAATACCGAGCGTGGGGTCATTCCAACGCACCGCTGAAGCAGATTCCGGAACGAATGGCCGATCACATAGATAACTCATCACCACTCCATCCTCCATGGTTGCGTAACCATGCCCGCAGCCTCGTGGAACAAAAACGCTCATCCCCTGTCCTCCGATCATATCAATTGCATCCCATTTGCGAAAGGTCGGTGAGCCCACACGAAGATCTACCACGACATCCCAAACACGACCCAAAATACATGAAACAATTTTTCCCTGCTCATCAGGTGATTCCTGAAAGTGAATTCCCCGTACTGTTCCCGCCTTCTCATTAAAGGAATGGCAAATATTATCAATGGCGAAGGGATTGCATAATCTCCCGAACTCATTACCCCATTCTTCGGAGAAAAAACCTCGTTCGTCAGAATATACATAGTTTCTCATAACGAACGCGCCGGCAACCTTGAGTTTCAACTTCGTCATTGAGAGGCTAATTGGAAACTTGAAGTCGAACATCTCATACATCGAATCGTAAACTAGTTTCTAAACTAGTTTTTATATTCTCATGATTGGGCCGAAATCCTTGCGCGAATCTCGTTAAGTTTTCGCAAAACCCTCCACAAGAAAGTATTTCGAATCTTGTCGAGTCTTCGATTAATCCGATCAAGTTCCCTCGTCGCTAGTACTAATTCCTGTTCTGTTGCCTTCGCCTTCTTATGAAGCTTATACTTCGTTAGCGGCTCTCTTTCCTCGAAGACATTAGGGAAGAAATTATCTCCTGCATCGAGCATCAGCCCCTCTTTTTTAATTACACCGTTGTTATAATTCTCAAGCCAATTCATATGGGATGGGTATTCATCAAGAAAATTTTTAACATCTTCCTCGAAATCTATGATACCGCTTTCTTTCTGTTGTATCCTGTATGAGTCAAGAATCCGCTCTTCGTCAAAAAAAGATGGAAGGTCGTAGTAGTCATAAATGTGATTCACGTCATTAACAACGTCGACCAAGTATCCGGGCTGAACACTCAAACTGCTTGGATTTAAAACCCGTGTCGCTAAGCACCCATTACACCAGGCAAGCCTTATTTTTCCTGAACCCGTCAACCTCATCCCGTAATCAACATCAATCACTGATGAATTGATGTTCCAAAGGCCGCATAACGCAATACTTGTCCGTCTTATCATCAAAACAAGATCAGAAAACCAAAACGGACTTCCATTAGAAATCCATTCTTGGTATTCCGCATCCCACCGGAAAATTCGTTTAGGCTCCTCAGAACGTACCGGTATTTCATGTTCCCACATGTTGGAAGCAACAGCATCTATCCACGGCTTCTCTTCTAAATACTCCGCGCATCTCCTTATCAGAGAGAAGTCAAAGATATCATCGTCCAATAAAAACTTTACAAACTTACCCCTCGCTTGAAGCATCGCCCGATTGGTCCCGTGGGCTTGCCCCTTGTCAGGCCCCTCGATTAAAAGATCTATTTTACCCCTTTCTTGTAAGTTCTTGAGGTATTCAACAGATCCATCATCGCTACCTCCGTCTGCAACAATAATCTCTTCATTACTTCTCTTCGTTTCGAAAAATGCATCAAGGACTTTTTCTAGATAAAAGAATTTATTCCTCGTTGTTAAAACATAGCTGATTAGGGGTTCTTCCATTATTTAGAAGCTCTAAACTGAATCCATTTTTACTTTTTTTGGTTACTATTGGCCCAAAGTTCTGAACGTGATTAGACCCAACATTAGTCGATCGTGGCTTTTACTTGAAGTTCGCAATAACCCAGTAACCATGTGGCCAATTCAAGGACTCAGGTTGAGAGTAAGCAGCACGATAGAAGTCTTCCGCTAACGCTTGAACTCGATTTATATCGATCGCGTCACTCACACAGGTCGTGAGCCATTCGGAAATCGAGAGGAGAAACTTCCCCTCTGGAACTACTTCAATCTCACAATCAAACTCAAGAGCTACTCTTTCTGCCTCCTTGAGCGACAGAAATTTTGTTTGATAAGGCGAATCCTGAAGATGGGCACTAAGCTGCGCCTCAAGGTCACAAACTTCCTTGTCTTCCTGCCATCTAACCCAAATTGCGCAATAAGGAATACCTTTGTGCGAGACTTGCTTAAGAAAGTTTCGATAGGCTGCCTCATCGAAATTTGGGGAGGGCCCCAATGCTGCTACACATTGTATTCTCTCGAAGCGAGGAAGCGAAGACAGATCACCCAGACCGTTTAGATCGCGATGCAAAGTCAAAAGCCTACGCTCCGAGAGCGTACCGCTGTATTGATACCACGGACTATTCAGACTGACAAGAACACCAGATTCCTCTTCTCGAGCATTCAAGATCTCATGAAGCGAAATCATAAGACTCCGAGTGAAGCTGAAATTGACTGGAGGTTTTGGAGCTTTCTCTAGGTTATCCAGTCCTTGACTACCTAGCCCCTCACAATCGCCATCAACGTATTTCAATGCCTCGACATTTTTCTTCTGCAACCATTCTCCGACCTCGTCTCCGTTCTCTCTGTAGACTTTAGCGACGGTTTTGTGAAACTTGTGATCAATCTTATCAGCCCGCGCTGAATCCAGTGCCTCTTGAATATTCGGATCTAGATTCGAACTCGAAGCTGATCCAGCGTCGATCATTGCTTCCGCAAAACTTTGCTTCGTAATATTGCCATCATTGGTGCCGGCGATACTTTCTTCTTCTGAAAAATCCCAGTAAATTCTCTTTGCGACTTTTCCCTGCTCAAAGGTCAAAATTTGATTACAGAACATTTCAATGACTTCATTCGAATGAGAGGCCAATAGGAGTATCTTTGCTTGATCAGCAAAACCTTTCATTCTTGAGTTGGCCCGCTCCATGAATTTTGAATCACCGACGCCGATGACCTCATCGATCAAAATGATATCCGCCGGCTTACTAGTCATCACTCCGAAATTCAGACGAAGAAGCATTCCTTGTGAGTAAGTCCGAATGGGACGGTCCAGGGAATCCCCAAGCTGACAAAATTCAGCGACATCTTCGCAGACGCGATCGATTTCAGTTTTTGAAACTCCTATACGGCGGGCACCAATTCTAATGTTCTCCCAGCCTGTTGCCTCCATCTCCATCCCAGAACTTAAACCGAACAAGCAACGTCGCGTCCCTTCTACCTTGATACTACCCCCAGTCGGTTGGTAAACGTTGCCGACTAATCTGAGAAACGTCGATTTACCGGCACCATTCGGACCACGCAATCCGACGCGGTCGCCCTCTTTTAAATCAATGGAAAGATTACGAATAGCGCGGACAACCTCAACCTCTTTGGTCGGACCATTTCGATTCAAAAGCCCTCCGACTTTTGTCCGCAAAGACAAAGCGTTCGGACCAAAGACCGGGAGAGAAACACTGACGTTCTTTAACGAGATACTAGCCATTAAAAATCAATCTCGATGTTCCTACACCCAGAAGGAAAGACGATGGCAGACCCGACTAAGGAGGAGGTAGGTCATCCCCACCCCGAGGAACAGAAACGCAATCGAGATCCCAAAACTCATTGTCGGAAATCCATCACCAAGAAGCGGGGATCGAATGAGTTCGATCAGGTGATAAAACGGATTCACATTCACCCATTTTTCCTGAGCCCCTAGCAGCGTTGGGTGCCACATAATAGGAGTGAGGAAAAAGCATATTTGAACCAAACTGGGCACCAAAGGTTCCAAGTCTCGATATCGCGGGATGAGAAGAGAGAGAAATCCACTCATCCACACTACATTCAAAAGTATCAAAGCGAATCCCACGGGAAGGAACAGGAGCAGCCACCAATCCGGTGTTACCGAATAGATGACGGCGACGACGACGAACACCACAATGTGGTGGAGAAAGACGATTCCATTGCGGAAGATAATCTGGAGGACAAAACTCAAAGGGTTTCCCGAACCGTCGAGCAACTCCTGCTTCTTGGTGATAAGCGCGCTGGAACCCTCAGTCATGCAACTGCTGATAAAAGACCAGAGGAGAATCCCTGCCGTGAGGAAAGGGATAAAATTCACGTCCCTCAGGGCAAACAGTTTTCCGAAAATGAATCCAAGAGCCGCAATATAGATAGCCTGAGA
>JBCCKK010000123.1:0-9220 GCA_039027395.1 Verrucomicrobiota bacterium
GCGATTTTTCAGGTTACACGAATATGGGCATCATGCGCTGAAGCATCTGCAAAGAGAACAATTTGAAGCTAATCCTTATAATAGAGTTCATGTCAGGCAAAGATATGAGAAAGAAGCAGATTGTTGGGCGGCGGCAAGAATGCGCCCACAGGAAAGACAGCTAGTTGCTAACTTCTTTGCAGGATTACAAGGCCCAACACGTCCGAGTTGGTTTCACCCTACCGGATATGAGCGGGCTCATGTCATTTTAAATTGTGGTAACTAATTTAAGGTCGGGAGATATTTCGGTCATACTTGCTCTGTGAATTAAAAGTGAAAAATAAGAAAAGGGTTTTCCCATTGGGTCGTTGGTTAGTCCTTAATCAGTAGTTCTATTTCCAAAAAGAAACTCAGTTCGGCTTACGCCGTTCTTAGAAGAATTGGCGCATCTATTGATTTTGATCCATCTCGCTCATCTTAGCCCACGACCTCTCTGGGCTTGGACTCAATATTTAATCGTTCTACAGACTTCTATTGAAGTGACTTGGTGGCTCTTAGCTGCGTTTTGAACATCGTCCGCTTCGGGTTTTCGGGATAGGACCTCGCCGTTGAAGAGCGCTTCCTTGACGCGGATTGGACCATAGGGTGTATCAACCGTCTTGATTTGCCGGTCTAGTTTCCATCGCTCCATAGGACGGACGCGGAGGCCTAGGGTTCCTGTTGTTCGGAAAATGTGTTCGGCGAGGACTTTTGCTTGTGCAGGTTCGCACATGACTTGAAGCTGGTGGCCCGGCCTGCCTTTTTTCATTAGAATCGGAACCAATACAGCGTCTAAAGCTCCTTTTTCCATAAGTTGAGTGATGAGATTTCCCAGAACTTCGCCGGTGGTGTCGTCGAGATTGGACTCAAGGAGTTGAATCGTATCGGTTTGAAAAGGCGTGGAGGCCTCTATCGCAGCCGGCTGGTAAAGAAGGGCTCTTAGCGCGTTTGGGCGATTCGGCAACTCTCGTTGCCCCAGTCCGTATCCGATTTGGTCAATGGTGGCAGAACCGAGTGGGCCAAAAGATTCGACAAGTTCTGCAAGGAGTGCCGCTCCGGTGGGGGTAATGAGCTCGGCTTTCACATCGATTTGTTCCAGCGGAATTCCTTTCAAAAGTCTAAGTGTGGCAGGAGCGGGAACCGGAAAAGAACCGTGAGCACACTCGATGGTGCCATGACCGTCGACAGGGGCCGCCGCCCGAATGGTCTCTATATCGAGGAGATCCAGAGCGATGCAGGCACCTACAATATCGAGAATGGAATCGACGGCACCAACTTCATGGAAGTGGATATCTTCCAGAGTTTTGCCATGGATGGCTGCTTCGGCTTCTCCTAGCCGACGAAAAACAGCAATGGCTCGTGTCTTTACCGATGGTTTCAACTCGGAGTCTTCGATGAGTTTTTTAATAGTGGTGAAGTGGCGCCCGTGGCCGTGGTGGTGCGTGTGATCATGATCATGACTGTGGCCGTGATCATGGTGGTGATGGTGTTCTGAATGAGAGTGCTCCGGAATTTTGAAATCGAGTTTAGTTCCCGTAACTGCACAACGTTCGGATGGATTAGCAATCAGTTCCCATGCCTCGGTCAAGCCTAGTTTTTTGAGCTCATTTTCAAGGTGTTTGGCGTCTAGTCCCAGATCGATGCATGCTCCCAAAAACATGTCACCACTAATACCAGAGAGCGAGGGGTCGAGGTAGAGATGCATGGGGTAAGGGTGCTCCGACTTAATTTCTAAACCAAGCACGAACTGGGTCCGTACAACCAAAAGTTGTTTTCGAGAATATCTATTAGACCGTAGTTTACAGTTTAAATTTATCTAATATGAAACAGTTTGCGGGCAAACTCTGATATGAGTTGACGGGTTGGAATCGATCTGACACGTTACTCGTCAAGGCTACAGAAATGAATATCCACGAATATCAAGCAAAAGAACTGATGGATCAATTTGGGGTTCCAACGACTCCTGGGAAGGTGGCATTTTCCGCGACCGAGGCTGAAGAGGTGGCAAAGGGATTAGGTGACAACCTGGTCATTAAGGCACAAATTCACGCGGGCGGTCGAGGGAAGGGAACTTTTAAGGGCGGTCTTAAAGGAGGCGTTCATCTTTGTAAGAGCTCAGATGAAGTTAAAGACTACGCCGAGAAAATGATCGGCGATGTTTTGGTGACTCACCAAACAGGCGAAGAAGGAAAAGAAGTTCGTCGAGTGTTGGTTACCGAATCGGTGGACATCGAAAAGGAATTTTATTTCGCGATCTTGATGGAACGTTCGATTAGCGCCCCTTGTATTGTTGCCAGTAGTCAGGGAGGTGTTGATATCGAGCAGGTGGCTGAGACGAATCCAGAGGCAATTTTCCGCGAGGAGGTCGATCCTGCTTTGGGGTTGCGTGCGTATCAAGCCCGGAAATTAGCGAAGCAATTGGGATTCACGTCTAAGCAGATGCGAGATGCGGCTAAGTTGTTTCTTGCCGCTTATGATCTCTTCATCAAGAGCGATTGCGCCATGGTTGAGATCAATCCAATGGTTCTCACCCCAGACGGACAGGTTTTGGCGTTGGATGCCAAATTGAGTTTTGACGATAATGCACTCTACCGCCAAAAGGCGATTTCAGAGATGCGCGATGAAGAGGAGGAAGATCCTCGTGAGGTGAGCGCTTCCAAGGCTGGTTTGAATTATATTGGTCTCGACGGGAACATCGGATGTTTAGTCAATGGAGCGGGTCTCGCTATGGCAACGATGGATATTATTAAGCATTCGGGCGGAGAACCCGCGAACTTTCTTGATGTTGGAGGGGGAGCTAATGCAGAGCAGGTCGCTCAGGCGTTTAATATTTTGATGGATGACGATAAAGTCCAGGCCATCTTGGTAAACATTTTTGGAGGTATCATGAAGTGCGATATTATTGCCGAAGGAATCATTGATGCGGCTAAGATTACGGGGCTGAAGGTGCCTCTGGTGGTTCGACTCGAGGGAACCAATGTCGAAGCGGGGCGAAAACTTTTAGATGAATCTGGATTGGATATTATTTCTGCATCAGATCTTGCTGATGCGGCGAAAAAGGCCGTGAGTGCCGCAGGAAAATAAGGAGTTATTATGTCGGTTCTTGTTGATAAAAACACACGGTTACTGGTTCAAGGTATCACTGGGAAATCTGGAAGTTTTCATTCGAAGTCTTGCATAGATTATGGGACGAATGTGGTGGCAGGAGTTACCCCGGGTCGGGGAGGTGAGACTTTTGAAGGTAAAGTGCCTGTCTTTGATACGGTTTCAGAAGCGGTTAAAGAAACAGGATGTAACGCGACCATGATTTTTGTTCCACCCCCTTTTGCCGCCGATTCAGTTGAAGAAGCGCTCGATGTTGAGATTCCTTTGGTGATTTGCATCACGGAAGGTATTCCCGTTCAGGATATGATGGCCGTGAAAGTTGCAGCGAGGGAGAAGAAGGCAGTTTTGATTGGGCCAAACTGCCCCGGAATCATTACTCCCGGTGAATGTAAGATCGGAATCATGCCCGGATACATTAACAATCCTGGAACGATTGGAATTGTTTCTCGCAGTGGGACGCTGACCTATGAAGCTGTTTATCAGATCACATCGTTGGGCTATGGACAAAGCACATGCATCGGTATTGGTGGAGATCCGATTCATGGGTTAACTCAGAAAGAGGCCGTCGAGCTTTTCAACAATGATCCAGGGACCGAAGGAATTATCATGATTGGTGAAATCGGTGGTAGTGAGGAAGAAGAGGCCGCTGCGTATATTAAAGAACACGTCAAAAAGCCCGTTGCTGCCTTCATCGCTGGAGCTACCGCGCCTCCTGGCCGACGGATGGGACACGCTGGGGCGATTGTTTCTGGTGGCAAAGGAACTGCGGCTCAGAAAATCGCAGCGCTCGAGGAAGCAGGGGTCGTTGTTGCTAAGACTTTGGTGGAGATAGGAGATTCTTTGATCTCCCAAATGAAAGGCGCCACCGTTTAACCAACTTAAGGATGAGAATATGCCAGTAACAGCCAAGGGACTTGAAGGAATTGTCGCTGCGGAAACCGAACTAAGCGATGTTCAGGGAATGAACGGTAAGTTAGTTTATCGAGGGTACAACATCGATGAACTTGCAGGTAAGGTTTCCTACGAAGAAGTGGTTTATCTGCTTTGGCACGGCAGCCTACCAACCGGTGATCAACTCAAGGCTTTAAAAGAAAAGCTAAGCGCCGAGCGCAAGTTGCCAGACGGGGTTGTCAATTTTTTGAAGAATGCTCCTAAAGATGCGGTTCCGATGGATGTGATTCGCACGGCGATTAGCATGCTGGGTCTCTACGACGGAAGTGAATTTGGTGAGAGTGAAGAAGCGGAGGTCAATATTCGCCGTGCAACGTCTATAACCGCCAAAATAGGTGTCATATCTGCGTATTATCATCGCGCTCGAGAGGGCAAAGATCTTCCGGAAGTTCGCAAGGATTTGGGAGAAGCCGCCCACTTCCTTTATCTTTTGAATGGAGAAGCGCCTAGCAAAGAGGCTGTTAATACATTGGATATGGCGTTTGTCCTTCATGCGGACCATGGGATGAATGCGTCGACATTTTCGTCTCGAGTGACTATTGCAACGCTGACAGATATGTATTCAGCAATTTGTAGTGCGATTGGAACTCTAAAAGGCCCCCTTCATGGAGGTGCAAATGAGGGGGTCATTCGAATGCTTCAGGAGATCGGTGAAGAAACTGCAGTCGATGCTTGGGTGCAAGACCAGTTAGACCATAAGCGCAAGATTATGGGAATTGGCCATCGGGTCTATAAAGTTTTAGATCCACGGGCTCCCCACTTGAAGCGGATGGCGGTTAAGTTGACGGGAGAATTAGGTGAGCCCAAATGGATTCGAATGAGCGAGCGCATCGCAGAACTCATGCTGGAAAAGAAAGGCCTAAATGCGAACGTCGATTTTTATTCAGCAACGGTTTATTACAGTTTAGGAATTCCCATCGACATGTTTACGCCGATTTTTGCAATTTCTCGAACATCTGGATGGACGGCACACATTCTCGAACAGCTTGCTGATAACCGGCTTTATCGTCCGCAGAGTGAATACATTGGCCCGGACGAAGGGAAAACAGTGATTCCTCTTGAGGAACGTTAGTGTTTGATCGCTCTTAACGTGCAAAGAACTTTACTTCAATCTAAGATTCATCGGGCTGTCGTTACAGACGCTCATGTTGACTACGAAGGCAGTTTATCCATTGATCAAGATCTGATGGATGCTTGTGGGATGCTGCCCTATGAAAAGATTTTGGTGGGCAATATTCACAACGGAGCTCGCTTCGAAACTTATGCGATTATTGCCCCACGAGGGAGTCGTCACATCATTTTAAATGGTGCCGCGGCTCATCTCGGTGGACCTGGCGATCGCTTGGTGATTATGAGTTTTGCTTCCTTAACTGAGGAGGAAATTAAATCCCACCAACCGAAAATGATCGTGCTAAATGAAGAGAATGCTGTTGTCGAGCGTCGTGGTTGTTAATCCGTCTAAGAATTAGAAATACTATGAGTCTACCTAAGCTATTTATTCCCGGGCCTATTCAAGTTTCTGAAAAAACCTGGCAAGCCTTCCGTCAACCAATGATGGGGCATCGAAGCAAAGATTTTCAGCAGCTTAATGCTCGGGTCCAACCGGGACTGCAAAAACTGTTTTATACGGAACAGCCCGTTTTTGTAGCGACGGGTTCAGCCTGGTCGGTCATGGAAGCGGCCATTCGAAATCTCACGGCGAAGAAGGTGTTAAACTGCATGAGTGGTGCGTTTTCTGATAAATGGAATGCAGTTGCTAAGAAGTGCGGAAAAGAGGCGGATGCCTATCAGGTTGAGTGGGGGTGCGCCATTCGTCCCGAGGAAATCGATCAACGCCTTTCTTCAGGCGAATTTGATATGATCACGTTGATCCACAATGAGACTTCCACGGGGACTATGAATCCTTTGGAGGAGATCGCAGATGTCGTGAAAAAGTATCCCGATGTTTGTTTTGTGGTAGATACGGTTTCTTCGCTTTCAACGAAAAAGATTGCGTTTGATGAATTGGGAATCGACGTGATGTTGGCAGGGACTCAGAAGGCCTTGGCCTTGCCTCCTGGAGCAACGGTTTTTGCCGTGTCGGATCAAGCGTTTGCCCGTGCAGAACAGCAGGTGGATCGCGGATACTATCTGGATTTTCTCGAGTTCAAAAAGAATCAGGAAAAGAGTATGACTCCGACGACTCCCAGCATTTCTCATTTCTATGCTTTGGAGAGTAAATTGGAAGAGATGATGGAAGAGGGATTAGAAAATCGGTTTACCCGTCATCAGAAGAATGCAGAGATCACACGCGAGTGGGTTAAATCTGAAGGCTTCGAGTTATTTCCAGAAGCGGGTTATGAATCCGTTTCTTTGACTTGTGCTAGGAACACCAAAGATGTTGATATTCCTGCTCTCAATGAGTGGTTGAAAGAGAATCACGGATGTATCATTGATGGAGGTTATGGGAAAATCAAAGGAAAGACCTTTCGTATCTCACACATGGGGGATGAATCGACAGAAACGATCAAATCCCTACTTGGATGGTTGTCTGAAGGTTTGAGCGCAACGGCTAAAGTTGCTTCTTAAAACAGATCATTCGATCGGTTTCCGAAAACCCACAACTTTCATGTGCTTGGGCGCTAATTGGGTTGTCTAAGCGGCAGTCACTTGCAAGTTCGGAAAACCCTTGTTCCCTTGCCCATTTCTCCGCTGCCTGCACAAGTTCAAGTCCTATGCCTGATCGTCGAACTTTTTCATCAACATACCAACCTTCCAGGTAGGCCACAGGCGATGAAGTGCAACCCTCTGCGTAGTCTCGTGATCCAACCTCGGCGAAACCAACCAGCTGATTTCGTTGATTTTCTGCGACCAGGGTGATCACCTGCTTGGAATTCCCTTCGAAGTAAGAATTTGTATCCTTAGAATGACCCTGGTGATCGGGCCAAAGTATGGAACGCATGCGTAACCATTCCTGGACGTCTTGAGGTATTGCGGGGCGAATCGTCATCGGGTTAAAGATTTGGATTATTATGAGGATGATCTAAATACTGAGGCTATGATTATAAATACGCGAGAACACGTTCTTTTTATCGGAGATTCGATTGCGGATTGTGGGCGTAATAAACCCTTTGCCCAAGGGGTTCATGGTGAGATGTTGGGTGGAGGTTATGTTCATTTGTTAGGTGGATGGGTTCAGGATCTCTATCCGGAACGATGTATCCGCATCACCAATATGGGAATCGGAGGAAATACGATTCGACACTTGAAGGAGCGCTGGGAGAGCGATGTAGTCGAACAAAAGCCAGATTGGTTAAGTGTGATGATTGGGATAAATGATGTCTGGCGTCAGTTTGATCATCCGTATTGGACCGATGAATTGGTTTCCCCTGACGTCTTCACGACCACTTACCGAGAAGTTTTGAGCCAAGTTCGCTCAAATCTGAAGAGGCTGATTATCGCATCACCTTTCTTTTTAGAGCCCAATCGCAATGATCCGATGCGGAAACGTATGGATCAATACTCTGTCTTGGCACGCGAAATGGCGGAAGAATTTGATGCACATTTCTTGGATACTCAAGCGGCATTCGATCGCTATCTCGAACAGGGAAGTCCGATGGCGCTATGTGCCGACCGAGTGCATCCTAGCGTTGCTGGGCATACCTTGATTACCCAAGAATACTTGAAGGTGCTCCGAGTTGGCCCATTTGAAGATGGATCGGAAACTTAGGCCTGTTTCCAGATCTTGTCTTTTTTGGTTTGCCACTCGTCCTGGATAGCAGCGACATCCCGAGTAAGTTGTGAATCGAGTTCTTCGACTTCCTGGGAATTACCAGAGGCAAGTGCCTCTGAAATTTTTGATTGAAGAAATGTTTTTCGTTCTGCGATTTGCGCTTCGTATTTTTGATTTAGCTCGTTGATTTCTTGCTTCTGAGCATCATTGAGTCTTGGAGTAGTGGATTCACCTCCGAGTTTTTCCATCGCGCGTTCATAGGCAGATTTCATAATGACCAGATGATAATTCGATTTAGTCGGTGGACAAGACTGATTCTCCAAAGATTGCTTATGACCTGGCATTTTTCTCTGTATAAATAGAGCTGGGAGGGGATTGGTGCATTGACGTCTGCGGATGGGATCTTAATCTTTCGCGCTTTGCAATGAACTACAAGGACAGTTTGAATTTACCAAAGACTGGGTTTCCCATGCGAGCGGGTTTGCCGAAGCGTGAGCCGCTCTGGTTTGCTCAATGGGAGCAAGCGGATGTCTACAAAGAGCTGCAGGAGCAGCAGGATGAAAAGCCTGAGTTTATTTTCCATGATGGCCCTCCTTTTGCCAACGGAGATGCCCATATGGGGCATGCGCTTAATATGACCCTCAAAGACATCGTTTTAAAGTCGAGAAACATGTCTGGGTTTAGCGTGCCGTTCATTCCGGGATGGGATTGTCACGGTTTGCCGATTGAGCATAAAGTGATGAAGGAGCTGGGGAAGAATGCGGGGGAGCTTCCAGACGCTCTTGAAATTCGCAAGGCCTGCGAAGCAATGGCCAACAAGTATATCGATATCCAGCGGGATCAGTTTAAACGCTTGGGTGTTTTTGCCGAGTGGAACGACCCTTATATTACGATGGAGCCAACGTATGAGGCGGATGTTCTGCGAGTTTTTGCCAAGATGGTTGAGAAGGGGCTTGTCTTTCAGGCGTTGAAACCCGTGTATTGGAGCACAGGGTGTCGAACAGCTCTTGCAGAGGCAGAGGTGGAGTATCAAGACCGCAAAGACATTTCGGTTTACGTTAAATTTCCTCTAGCTGAAGCTTCGATCGAGAAGCTTGGGTTATCGGGCAAAAAGGTTTCGTTTCTAATCTGGACGACGACTCCTTGGACACTTCCGGCAAACTTGGCCGTCGCCGTACATTCCGGGCTCGACTACGCGGCTATGGAGATCGAGGGAGAGGTGGTGATCATGGCGACCACTCGGGCAGAGGCTATTGGTGAACTTTCCGAAAAACAACTGAAGGAAGTTTCGGTTTTCAAAGGAGCAGATCTTGAAGGTCTAGCTTATCGGCACCCATTTTTAGAACGTGATGGTCAAGTGCATGCTGCGGACTTTGTGACTAGTGATTCAGGAACTGGGTTGGTTCATATCGCTCCCGGGCACGGTAATGATGA
>JBCCKK010000124.1:0-9207 GCA_039027395.1 Verrucomicrobiota bacterium
AAAATCCACTGTTCTTCTTCGGTTTCCAGATCCCGAAACTTAAGTAATCCTGATTTTCCAGAGGTTAGCTCCACACAAAACTGCATAGCCTCTTCGCTGCCGATTTGTTTGGCTTTATCGAAAATGGAATCGTTCAGAATTTTGGTGGGATCTTCGTGAAAAACGTATTTGCCGGATTGAGTGAGAATGGTGAAATTGAGGTCGCTTGCAATTCGACTATCCACGAGTTGACGAAGCGGCTCCAAGGCGAGGTCGGCAAAGGCGACACCCTGGAATTCTCCTTCTTTGTTATAGAACGGCACCGAGTAGGTGCTCATGAGAACGGTTCCTGTCCCGGAATCAAAATAGGGATCAGTCCAAACACCGGTTCCCGCTTTTTGCGGTGCATGCCACCACTCCCATTTCTCTTCGGTGTAGTCATAACTTTCCGAGCCAATTTCAGACCGTTTGAGCGCTCCCGTCTCGTCGTAATAGACAAAAACACCAAATCGATCCTTGCCTTGAAAGGCTCCAGGCTGAAATGCGAGACCGACGCCGAATAAAAGTTGATTGTGTTTGAAGGTTTGCTCCATCAACTGAAAGAGATTCTCTGGAGTCGAATTGGAATACACTTCCATTGCCGCAGCGGTTGATCTGGCTAGTTGAGCTGCTTCTCTAAGATGGCCATCGAACTGGTTGGCATAGCGCCAAGCAAGTTCGGTCATTTGCCTCTCAACATCTTCGGTCGAACGTTTCTGGAACTTGTGTCCGGCAATAGCAAATACCATCAACAGGATAAGCACTGTTGGGAGAACAATGAGAAGTGCTATTTTTTGACGAATTGGAAATCGCATGCCGTGACTCGAAGCCTAGCGAGAACCGGTAACTTCGCAACACGTAGAGCTGAAAACCTCGTTTAAGAAATATGAACGACTCGGTGCGTTTTAAACGCACTCTGTAAATACTCCATGTGGGATTCAACGAGATCGAGAACCCGTTCATTGGTAGCGTTACCAATAGAAATGAATAGAAGTTGTTTGGGTTTGTCATCGAAGATCAGACTTTCGATAAAATCGCTATCTCGTGTGACGAGAATCCGCCCTTCCTCGTTTGCAACCGTCATAATCTCTTCATCAGAAGTTCGATTTCCCGAAGGAAGGTATCGAGTGTGGATGGCGTCGTGTCCCCAAGATTGGAGTTGAGGGGTAAGTTTTTCGGGGAGTTGGGCGTCGATCAGAAATTTCATGTTTCTACGAGTTCACCTGTATTGGTGAACATATAGATGGCAAGGAAGTCCTTTTTTTCGAGGTCTGGATAATCATTCAAAATTTGGGTCTCAGACATCCCTCCACCGAGGAGTTTGAGAATGGTATCAACCGGATATCTGAGCCCTCGAATACAAGGTTTCCCATGGCATACTCCCGGGTCTATTGTTATCCGATCCAGCAACTCCTCAGATGACATAAGTTAATGATAGCATTGTTGCAGTATTAGCAAAAATAAAAATTTAAGGTTCCTGTACTTTTCGCAAAACTGCATAACTTATTATTTAAGAATAAGTTATGCCTCTTAGTGTTCTATAAGCAAAAATGATGCAAGCGATCGAGACTGTTTGAGAATCTGCGGTCAGTCACTGCGATCAATCCATACTAAACTTCTGGTATTCACGAGCGGACCCGGTAACGTTTGGAAGCCTTTAAATAACATCATCTCAGGAGAACTATGCCTAAACTAAATATTACTCGTTTTACCGTAATCAAAGTTCCACTAGAAAAAGCATACCAAACGGTTCGCGATTTTCGCCAATGGCTTACTTGGTCTCCTTGGTTAATTTCGGAGCCGGATTGCATCCTCAACTATGCAGAGGACGGCAAAAGCTATGATTGGGATGGGAAAGTCATTGGGAGTGGTTCCTTGGCTATTACGAACGAAATTCTGAATGAGCGAATCGACTATCGGCTCAACTTTCTAAAGCCGTGGAAATCAACGTCTGATGTGAGTTTTACCTTCTCAGGCAACCAAGAACAGGTGGAGGTTACTTGGACCATGAATGGGTCTCTCCCATTTTTTATGTTTTGGATGAAATCCATGATGGAGGCTTTAGTTGGGATGGACTATCAACGTGGCCTTTTGATGCTCAAGGACTATCTGGAAACCGGCTCAGTTCCATCGAAGCTTGATATTTCGGGAGCTCAAGAGATCGAAGGCTTCCCTTATATTGGCATTAAATCCAATTGTGCCATTGCGGACATTGGACCTTCCATGGAACGTGATTTTCAGAAACTAGAGGATTGGATCAAAGAAAGCGGTGTCCAGCCCTCGGGACCTGCTTTCTCGATCTACCATAAATGGGACTTGGTCAAGGGGCAGGGTTCTTATACCTCTGGATTCTCTTTGGAATCGATGCCTGAGGGGCTGCCAAGTGAGTTCACCTCAGGGCAACTACCGAGCTGTCAGGCTTTTGTGATCAAGCACACCGGACCTTACCATCACCTGGGAAATGCTTGGTCGGCGGGAATGGGAAGAGCCCAAAACAAGATCTTTGCTGAAAACAAACGTATTGCCCCTTTTGAGTTCTATGAAAACCACCCTAAGGAAGTAGCCGAAAACGACCTGGTCACTTCGGTGTGTTTCCCTATCAAGGGATAGGAACAAACCCAAGAGCACCGACTGCCGAGCAATAGTTTCTCATCACGCGATCCGTTACAACCATCCGCTTCTTATTATCTGATAGAGGAAAGGATGAAGAGAATTGAGGGAAACGATCGCAGACGGCTTCTTCCGCTAGCTCGATCAAAGAAAGTAGATCGCTAGACTTTATCAGACTTAGCTTGTCGACGACCGAATGCACTCCAAGCATCTGGACCTTATTCGGATCAATTTCTTCTGTGCTAGCTGACAGAAAGATCGTTGGAAGATGAGGATGGCTTTCTCTTACTCGCTCGACAAATTCCAACCCATTCATTTCCGGCATCTTGAAATCGGAGATTAACAAGTGCACGTGATGAGTGTTGAGGAAATCAAAAGCCAGTGAGATGTCCCGTGATACCCACGGCTGCCATCCTGCCCTTTCAAATAGTGTAGCTATACAATCCGGATAAATCCGGTGGTCGTCTACAATTAGAACGTTTTTCTTTAACATAATTCAAACCCTCCATTAGTTCGACTATCAACCTTACCGCTCGGCCCTGGGGATCTTATAAAAACAAATTCATGAATTGTACAGCCTAAAATAATTACTGCGCTAACTTTTTTCTCTAGAGCCCCCGTTAGATAGCAAAAAACAGGTAAATTGTGAATAACTTGTTAACAAGTGTAATTCGCCAGAACTTAAAAAAGTCCTCTTCTTGGGGATAGCTAGTACAGAACCCGTTACATTTTACAATGGCCTCTAGAGGTTCTCTTCTCTTAACTCTACAGAGACCAAAGAAAGGAAACACTATGGAATCACACGAAGTCGATTACGAAATATTTGGAAACGATATGCAAGTCGTTGAAGTAGAGTTAGATCCGGGGGAAACGGTTATTGCGGAGGCCGGTGCCATGAACTACATGCAGGAAGGAATTTTCTTTGAAGCGAAGATGGGAGATGGATCAGCTCCCAATGAAGGTGTGATGGGCAAGCTTCTCAGCGTAGGAAAGCGCGCGCTAACGGGTGAGTCTATTTTTATGACTCATTTTACGAACCAAGGAAACGGGAAGTCGCGGGTTGCTTTTGCTGCTCCTTATCCGGGTCAAATTGTTCCAATCGATCTGAAAGCTCATTGGGGTTCTCTGTTTTGCCAGAAAGATGCATTTCTTTGTGCGGCGTTGGGGACCGAGATTAGTATCGCGTTTAACAAGAAATTGGGTGCGGGGTTCTTTGGTGGGGAAGGGTTTATTTTGCAAAAATTACAGGGTGATGGAATGGCCTTTGTTCATGCAGGAGGTTCAATTATCGCCAAGGACCTTCAGGGAGAAACGCTCCGCGTAGATACGGGTTGCCTTGTTGGATTTACTGAAGGAATCGAATATAGCATTGAGCGAGCAGGTAATCTGAAGTCCATGTTTTTTGGTGGAGAAGGAATGTTTTTAGCAACTCTTAAAGGTTCAGGTCGTGTCTATCTGCAAAGCCTCCCATTTTCTCGCATGTGTGATCGTATTCTGGCTCATGCGCCGAGTGCAGGAGGATCTCGTCAAGGAGAAGGATCTGTTTTAGGGGCCCTCGGAGATGTCCTCGACGGTGATTAATCAGATTCGTTACTTGCTAAGTTGATGGGAGTGCCATAGCCCTTAAAGGCATGGAAGAGCTTTCATTCGACGTTATCGTTGTTGGGTCAGGAACATCTGCGTATTACTGCGCGACGACGCTTAACAAAGCAGGAAAGCGGGTTGCCATTGTGGATCAGCGTCCTTATGGCGGTACTTGCGCACTGCGGGGGTGCCAACCTAAGAAATACTTGGTCGCAAATGCAGACGCGGTCGCCATGGCGCAGCACCTTGTGGGAAATGGAATCCAGGAAGCGCCCAGAACGGATTGGGCTGCGTTACAAGCTCTCAAAAACGAATTTCTCAAGGGGCATTCAGAAGAAGCTCAGGAAGATTTTGAAAAATCAGGAATAAAGACCTTCTTTGCTAAGGCTGTGATGACCGGGCCTCAAATGATTACTGCGGGTGATGTCACCTTAACCGCAGACTACATCGTTTTGGCCACGGGCTCCGAGCCACGTCGAGCGACCTTTCCCGGTTCGCAGTATATGGGAACTAGCGAGGATTTTCTAAGCATGGAAACCTTGCCTAAACGGATTCTATTCATTGGTGGGGGATATATCTCTTTTGAGTTTGCGACGGTGGCCGCCCATGCCGGAAGCAAGGCAACGATCGTGCATCGCTCTGCGCAGGTATTGAAAAACTTTGACCAAGACTGCGTGCAAATTCTTCTACAGGCAGTCAAACATGCGGGAATCGAAATGGCTACCCATACCTCTCCCGAACGTATTGAAAAATTGGAATCGGGTTATCGAGTTTCCTGCAGTGATGGGGCTGTTTTAGAAGCGGATGTGATTATTGAAGCGACAGGACGTGTTCCAAATCTTTCCGTGGTTAAGGAGGAAGGCCACAATGTCGACTATTCCAATCGAGGAATCGCGGTTAATTCGTTTTTGCAAAGCGTCTCCAATCCCAATGTCTATGCAATTGGCGATGTTGCGGCATCCGGGTTTCAGTTGGCTCCCGTGGCCGACAAACAGGGACTGATTGCTGCGAAAAATATTCTGGAAGGGAATCGCCATGAGATCGACTACGAGGTAGTTCCTAGCGCAGTCTTTACGATTCCTAATCTGGCAACAGTGGGAATGGACGAGGCGGCGGCCGAAAAAGCGGGACTGGAATTTCGGGCTAATCAAGGCTCAACAAAAGATTGGCCGTCTTCCAAACGTATTGGGGAAAAATATTCCTTCTACAAAGTGCTCATTGAAAAAGGAAGTGAGCGAATTCTTGGGGCGCATCTCGTGCGCCATAATGCCTCGGAGGTGATCAATACGTTTGCGTTAGCTATGAAGCACGGACTAACCGCGACCGACTTAGGCGATGTTATGTGGGCCTATCCCACCTATACCTCGGATCTTAAATATATGGTTCGATAGGCTTTACTCTTGTTCCGCAAGCTCTCTCATGCGCATCGGCATCCGGTCAATCTGTTGAAAAACATTCATCAACGAAAACGTAGCTATCGAGTAACGGTTTTTGACCCCTCCATCGAGACCAATTAGAGCTAAATCGTGCTTCCTAGTTTTAGTTTGAATCTCTGCCATCAGTTGGTCGTGGAGTTGAGGAGGGTGCTCTGTTCCAAGAATCAGCCAACGATCTCTATAGTGAATAAGTATGAGTAGATCTCGGTCAGTAATTTCTTCAGTTAAACGTGAAGCACGTTCTTGCAAATGCTGGACAAATCGGGCGTCTTCGGTTTTGCCAACAATGAGCCGGTTCTTCCATTGAAACTGAGCAAGTTTTTGAACCGACTCACCATGGGCAACTGTGGTGAGTTTCAGCAGGCTCACTATCCCTAGGACGACAAAACAAAGGCGCATATCGATCATTATTGATCACGAAAACCGAGCAATCACTATGGAGATGTCATCATCGAAATGTTCGGAATGATTGCGCTCTTTCTGGTGCTCAACCAACGCTTCCAGATTCAGAGTGGGTTCTTTATTGAGCCGCTGAATGATGTTGTAGAAATCATCGTAATCACCAAAAAGATTTTCATTGAGACGGATCTCGTAGATGCCATCGCTAAAGACGAGAAGTTGGTCTCCAGCTTCTAACGTACATTCACCAACTTTGTAAGTGTGATCTTCAAGAATGCCGAACAGTAAGTCACTGACTTCGAGTGGTAATACGGATTCATTTCGTGGCCGGAGCAGGAAAGGGGAAGGGTGACCTCCATTTACATACCGCAAAAGACGAGAGCTCTTCTGGTAAATTCCAATCCACATCGAGAAGAAACGACCATCATGATTCTCAGCCGGAAATGCATTATTAATTTTGTTAACGATTGTTCCGAGATCAAAATCCATTTCTGCGAAGTCCATGGACTTGGCATAATTAAGGACACTTGTGGAGAGGAGCGCGGAACTAACGCCGTGTCCTGCTACGTCAATCAGGAACATGAGAAAGTGTTCGTCATCGATCCACTTATACGAAAACGAATCGCCGGCGAGTTCGGTCGACGGAGTAAAAATCCATTGCACATCGACGGGTTCACTAAGCGGTTCAGGCAAAAGATGACGAACATAGGCTGCCGCGCTTTTGAGTTCTTCCGCCATTTGCTTCTGCTTCTGGAGGAGGACCGACTGGGTAGTCAGCAGCTTTTCCTGAAGTTGCACAAGGTCGTGAAAATGCAGTTCCTTTTCCACAATCAGAGATAGGTCCTCCAATTGTTTTAGCTCTTCGTCGCAAAACTCACGGGGTTTCTGGTCTGCCAAACAAAGCGTGCCAACATTATGACCGTTAGGGCCTTTCAATGGGCGACCCGCATAAAACCGAATATTTGGCTCTCCGGTCACCATGGGATTATCAAAGAATCGATCATCCTTACTTGCATCTGAAATAATGAGAGGCGCATTCTTTAAAATCGTGTGACCACAGAATGAAACTTCTCTACTTGTCTCACAGGCGTTTAATCCAACCTCGGATTTGAACCACTGTCGGTTTGTGTCAACCATGGCGATATAGGCAATGGGGACGTCAAAAATTCGAGAAGCAAGGCGTGTGATCCGATCAAATCGATCTTCGGAACCCGTTTCCAAAATTTCTAAGCTTTTTAAGTCTTCGAGCCGTTGTTGCTCATCGTGAGGTATGGCTGGGGCGATCATTGAAACTTTAGAAGAATTAGCAGACTTTTTGCTCGATAGCTATGGTAAACCGATACGCATTCGTTCTACCCGTCTTGGTCCGACCTCAAGTAAATCGAAGTGCCACATCGTCTCCTGACCTTTACTTGATTGTTTCGACAAGCACTTAAGTCTGTTTCTAGACTTGCGTTGTGAACGTCGACCAATCGATGGATATTGAAGTAAAAGTTCGAAAAATGACAGGGGTGTCAGAAATAGAACCGAAGAACCCTCCCAAGCTACCACGAAAACTAATGGGTGCAGAATAGGGTGCTCCATGGCTGTTTCTAAAACCAAAATATGCCCCACATGCGGACTTTCATTTTCTTGGCGAAAGAAGTGGGAGTTGTGCTGGGACGAAGTTGTTTATTGCAGTAATCGATGTCGGGGGAATCGAGAGCGAAAACGAGTCGAGTTCGCTGAGGGAAAAATTTTGGAAATACTACTGAAGCGAGACGTAGAAAAAACCATTTGCCCTTCAGAAGCAGCGAGGTTGTGTGATCCAGTCGATTGGCGGTCTTGGATGACGACAGTTCATAACGCGTCTCGCCGGTTGCAGCGCCAGGGGCGAGTGTGTTTGTTGCAAAAAGGTAAACCAATTTCTCCAGATGATCTAAAAGGTCCCTATCGAATCGGGACTAAAAAAGCGGGAGCCGTTTAGGATACACTGCTTAACCTATGTAACAATTAGGCGACAGATCTAGCCAAATTTCGATTCTAGGGAACCTTATTGGACTGGTAACAAAAAAAAGAACTACTATGAAAAAAATCTTAATGACCATCACCATTGCCGTATTCGCTTTCGCGCCGTTAGCTTCGGCAGAAAATCAAAAAAATATCGTTGATCAAGTCCTGGCTTCTGAGTCGCATACAACATTGGCAAAGGTATTGGAAGCGGCTGACCTCGTCGAAACACTCAAAGGAGAGGGGCCGTTCACACTCTTTGCTCCATCCGATGAGGCGTTTGCTCAACTGCCCGAAGGAAAACTCGAAGCATTGCTTAAGCCCGAGAATAAGGAGGGTCTTAAAGCTCTGCTTGCCAGCCATGTATTACCCAAAAAGCTGATGACCTTCGAAATCGTCGATGTGCCACGTGCCAGAACGTTAGGTGGAAACCACGTTGGACTAAAAGTCGCTGGCGGAAAAGTCACCGTTGGAGAAGCGCGAGTTCTAGAGCCTAACTTGATAGCAAGTAACGGAATCAAACATAGCATTGATAAGGTAATTTTACCGGAAAGCTAACTACTTTGGGGAGCGTTTAAAATTTAGGGATTCCAATTTTTTAGGCGCTCCACAACTTCTTCTGGCGATAGATCCTCGACGTGGGTGCAAATGGCCCAACGATAACCAAACGGGTCTTCTACCATCGAGTTGCGCTCTCCCCATGGATAGGTCATCAACTCCTTCAAAACCTTTGCTCCAGCAGCGACAGCCTGTTCGTGGATCTTGTCACAATCCTCGACGTACAAATTGAGACTTAGAGGGCACCCCCCTACCGAGGTGGGAGATTTTGAATTCCAGAACGGATCTTCATCCGAAAACATAATCACGCGGTTTCCAATCTGAAACTCGCCATGAAGGACCTTTCCGCTTCCATCAGGCGTTGGCATACGAAAGCGTTCTACAGCGTTAAAAGCCTTGATATAAAACTCAAGGGCCGCATTAGCATCCAAAAGATTTAAACTGGGGACGAGACTACCATAGTCTTCGGGCACGGGCTTAACTGGAATCGACATGACCTTAAAATGGTGAGGAAGTTGCGATGCGCAAGTCTTAGTTCGTGATTAATTAGTGAAACATTCGGGAATCAGCGTGCAGGCCGTGAATTTTTAGAATACGGTTACGATTCTCTGGG
>JBCCKK010000125.1:0-9158 GCA_039027395.1 Verrucomicrobiota bacterium
ACGAAGCAGCAGTTCCGGCAGCCTGCCATAAACGAAAAGCAATCTTCGGTTTTGCTCGTTCGGGAGCACTCTTCCAATGCTTATTCATGAAGTGATAGTTGGATCTTGGGCATTTTCGAAGACTTCCATCGCTCATTGATCCAGCTCGCATAAAGTTGGTTACCGTAATAGCTGGATCTGCGGCAAAGGTTAAACCTGACAATGCCATGTGAACATGGCCGGCCTGGTCTTCGCTGTAGAGAACATCGGGATCTTCATCCCAACCGCCGCAGGCAACGAACTTAGATCTTCGATAGACCCCACAAATTGAAGCCGTTTGTTCAGCAAAACAATATGTGACCGGATCTTGGGATATTGCCTCATGATCAAATTGCTTAACGGCAAGTTCTTCGCCGGTAGCGTTGTCAACACATCGAAAACCGAAAAACACGATATCGGGACAGTCTTCACGTGAAATCCAGTTCTGTGCTTGTTCAACGAAATTAGGTTCTAACGCGTCATCAGCGTCGTGGAAATGCACCCAGTCACATACTGAATTTTGTGCTCCCTGATTTTTGCCATGTGAGCATCCAGCATTTTTCTCTCCACGAATGACTTTAGCACCAAGATCACTCGCAACCTCAGAGGTGTTGTCGCTACTTGCATCGTCGTAAACGATAATCTCATCGAACGGAATTGTTTGATGGCTAGCGGTCTCGAGAAGTCGAGGTAAGTAAGGAGCTGCGTTATAAGCAGGGATGCATAGAGCCAAGGTGGGTTTAACGTTCATAAGTTCCGTTATACTTTTATGGGACAGTTATCTCGGGGTAATAGTCGGCCAAAAACTGAGTTCTCTTTTCACGCCACTTTCGAGCCAACCACTTTTGATAGTATCTTTGTAGGTATCGAAACTCATACCGAATGGGATGACGGGGAGCTGGAGCATACCCGTGTACGGGCCAAATTTTATGTTCATCATCTCGCCAGGCTTGGTCCCATTTGGGGTTCACTGTTTTGGCTTGTGGCTGGCATCGGCAAACTGCAAGGGGAAGGGGTAGGTGATAACGCTTAGTGCCTTTGAGGAGGCGGAACCAAAGTTCCCCGTCTACGTTGCACTGCATTTCTTCCCAGATTGTTTCTTGAACGCGATCACGCCAGAATACGGTATGAGACATGACGAGGCCACCAAATTGAAGGTAGCGATCTAAGGCAAGAAAGCTTTCGCAATATTGATATTTGTTGGTTTCCTCAAAATAGTTCAAGCCATCTCCATAGCTGAATTCGATTGTATCATCCTGAAAGATACGGTTAACACGCAACAAAGCCTTCGGTAGATAATAGTCATCACTATTGATCCATCCCCGGGCAGTTCCACTGGCTAAACTAAAGCCTAGATTGAGGGCATGAGATTGTCCTCGGTCGGGCGCTGAGCGAACAAAACTCAACCATGGCCTGTATTTTTCCAGAATCGTTGAGGTTTCGTCGGTGGAACCTCCATCGATTACGATGATTTCAAGGTTTGGATAATTTTGTAAAAGAACGCTTCTTAGGGTTTCTTCAAGATACCTTCCATGTTGATAGCTAATTACGATTACCGAAATCTTTATCGGATTCTCTAGATTCTGAGGGGGAGGGGTTTCTTGGGTCCATGGCCATCCTGTTCGACCTTCAGGCGGGGAAGGTAGGTCTTTAAGTAATCCTTGTTTTGGTGAAGGAGTAGTCTGCAGCGGAAAGTCCGTTTTGCCGGATAACAGGTTTTCTCGATAGGTATCGAGCAATGTATTATCTGCAGGAGGTCTTAGCATGAAGACATGGACTTTAGAGTTTGATTAAAAGTCTCCCAGTATAAGTTAGGACTATCAGGGGGCTTGGGTGTTGGAATGTGTTTTTGTAGTAACTTATCTAGCTCTTCCGGAGTCGAGTAGACATACAAGTCCTTTAGATGTTGAGTGCCTCGGGCTGCGATTGTATTTGCAAGAACGGGAATTCCAGAAAGCTGAGCCTCAGCTATTCGAGTAAGAGCTCCTGAACCAAACGCTTGGTGGCAAATAAGTAATCGGCATTCGCTTAGAATCTCTATCAAAGTGTCTTCATTGACAGCACCAATGATTTTTCCTGGGAGATCTCTCCAGTTTGATTTGAGTGTTTCGGTTCCATAACCGACGACATGAACAGGTTGTTTGAGGTTACAATGTCGTAACCAATCTAACGCTTCTTCCATTCCTCTTCTTGTGGGAGGGTTATGGGCTGTGCCTAGAATCACAATCGGAGCCGATTCAGAGGGCATTCTTTTTTCTCGCTGAGTGCGTAAATCGAAAAGTATTTGTTGGCGTTTTTTGCTGGGCCAGTAGGGTAAAAATTTTGATCGAATCTTGTAGTTGGCAAGAAGCCAAACTTCTTCGGACGAGATACAGAACACTTCGTCTGCTAAACGAAGCGCTGCAAGTTCATCTTTCCATTTCGACGGTGAAGGATCTCCTGTGGTTAGAGATTCGAGGTTTTGAGGGAGAGCAACTACCGAATAACCCAGCGTTTTTGCTGTCCAGGCAGGAACCCAGGTATTTGTGTCCTCCCAAAGAAATAATCTGATTGTTTTTTGTTTCCTCAGGTGTTCACGGGTTGTTAGAAATTGCCAGCCCAGCAGTCCAGGATTGTTTGCAGTGGTTGGGAATGATTTGCTGCGGCCTATGGCTAGAAGTTTGATTCCTTCGATCCAGAGTTGGTACTTGCTAAACTTCTTAGAGCTATCAACTAGATCACAAGAAAATCCACATTGCTCAACAAGCTCGTGAATTTGGGAGGAACGTAGCTCACCTCCATGCCCGGAGGTGCGAGGTTTAAATGAAAGCCAGGCAGGTAGGACTGGAGTAGCCATTAGTTAGTTGTATCGAGAAAATTTTTATCCAGCGTGTTCCAAAAGCTAGACTGAACTGCATTTTTAGTGAAGAGAGCAGCTTGTTCTTTGGCTTTTGTCAGTTGGGTTTTTAGCGCATCAGAATTACTCAATTGATTCTGTATCGTGTCTAGAAATATTTTTACCTCAGGATCGCAACAAGCTGTAGCGCAAGCATGACGTTCTGCGTGGCGAACAATGGCAGCATCTGATGGTCCCCAGATAAAGATCGGCTTACCCCGTGTCAGGTAGTCTGCATATTTCGAAGAAAAGCTCGTTTGAACAAGCCGTCTTAGTTTTTGAGAAAATGGAAGTGTAACAATAAGGGCGTCCATATCCTTGAGATATTGTTCGAGTTCGGGAGCCGGCATAAGCGGATAGGATGAAACATTAGATGAGAGTGTCGTTCCTTCGGGTAAGTTCGATGTGAAGAAGTGAAGATGGACGTTTTTGGAGTTGCCTGCTGTGTGAATCAATTTTCTACAAGGATCCGCATAAATCGAGTCGCTCAATCCAGTATAGGCAATCTGTAGAATCTTTTTTTTAGGTTCGAAACTGTAATCTTCGGGGTGACGATTTGTTCCAGGAGGTCTTAGAACGACTCCATTGGATTGAGTAGGTAGCGAATCCAGCATCTCTGGGCAGATGCCAAACGTGATTTGGCTCTGAGCTGCTAGTTGAGCATAGCTAGTTTCCAAGTTTTTATTGGGAGTCCAATGGGGATTTAAGATTTCAGCAAGATCTGGCCAGCAATCCATATAGATACTGACTAATGGGATACGAGTTTTCTCGTGAAGCCTTTGAGCGACCTTCCACAGCGAACCATAAACAACGGTGAGAATGGCGTCAGGCCGAAACGTTTGGGTAATCTGTTGGGCTTTTTTCCAAGAAGCACTACATCCTGTATTGAGGTCTAGAGAGTCAAAATAATGCCCGTAGCGGGTTCTTCTGAGCCGCCGAAACCAATATGGCTCTGGGAGATGAAATGACGCTTTATTCCAGCCTTCAGGAATCTTGTTTGGGTAAGCAAGCCCAAGATCCCAGTGGTTTGGTGCTGGCTCCAAGAGGCGATGTAGCATCAGTGCTCCTCCTCGTGTCGCTTCGGGGAGATCTGATGAAAGAATTAGAAGTCGAGGCATAATCGAGTGAGAGACTGAGCTCTATTTGCGAGCCTCCATATAAAGCGAATTTGGTCGACGAATGGAACTGTCGGGAAAGATGTCTAGTTGGTAGGTGTTCCAGTTGGGATAGAGACTCTGTTCTGCTGTTTGAATAGAGGTCGAGGTGAAGCCTGTGCTTTCAAGAACATGTTTTAGATTGATCTCGTCATACATCCAAAGGTGGTTTTCACCTTGAGCGCGGAAACGTAAAAACTGTTCGGCTTTATAGGTTTCAGGAAACCAGTAAGCCTTGATTGTATCCAAAAGGATCTGAGGTCTTCGGATCTGTCTGAGAACGCTGCAAATTTTGGTTTTAACCGTAGGTGCCGAAGGAGGAGCTAGGTCCGGTGAAAATTCTTTCAGCGGACCAACACGATTTTCGATGAACTGTAACACATCGGGAGGAGCGGACCGCATATAATCAACAAAGATTCCCCCGGTTTGAGTTCGCACCATTTGATCAATTAGCTCGATGATCAGCCATCGATGACAGGCTTTAGCAGTCGAGTCCCCATTACGTGCATTCTGAAGGCTCTCTAAATAGGCATGTGCCCATTGAGCTAAGTCTGGAACGACGACACGCAAAATTCCGTTGGTTTTGAGAACTCGGTAGCATTCGCCTAGTAGAGACTCTCCCTTCTCCAGAGTAAAGTGTTCCAAAACATGGCAGTGATAAACGAGATCAAAACTATGGTCTGGGAATGGCAGCGGCTTGCGGAGATCCATAGCATGCACGCCTTTTTCGGTTGAAGTGAAATCTGCATTAACGAACTCCGGATGCGAGCAGTAGCCACACCCTAAGTTCAAACGAGGAAACTTGGGGTTTATCATGTCTTAAGACTCAGAGATTTTTGACATCTCTTATATAGGTCAAGGTAGTCTTGAGCTTGTCGGTTTTCAGAAAATGTCTGGCAAGCGCTTTCTCTACAAGCCGATCGCATTTTAACTAAATGCGCTCTGTCTTCGGAAAATGTCTTAAGAGCTTGGTGCCATGCGTCTACGGTATGTTCATTGACCAAGCTGCCATTGATTCCAGGTTGAATCATGTCTGGGATTCCTCCGCGATTAGATCCGAGGACAGGGGTGCCGCAGGCGAGTGCTTCCAGTGAGGTTTGACCGAAGGCTTCCTCCTTGGAAGGGATAACAAAAAAATCAGCAGCACTGTAAGCCAAAGCAAGCAGGCGATCTTCTTCCAGGTTTCCTAGATGGATATGATTTAGTTTTTTCGGGAGTTGAGGCTGTCCGGCTCCTGCTGTGAGTAGAACAAATGAACCGTTCAGTTTGGATAGTGCTTCTACTAAGATATTGAGTCCTTTTCGCTCAATATGTAAGCCGTCGGCTGCAAACATGATAATAAGAGAATCATTGGGTAAGTTTAATGCGGAGCGGGCAACGGCTGGGTCTATTGGCAGAAATGTCTTTAGATCGAGACCGTAGTGAATTACCTCTATGGGAAGTCCTTTAAGGGCGTTACTTTGTTCGGCCTGCTGTTTCATCCAAACACTGTTTGCTGCTAGGTAAACGCCACCTTGTTCTAGGGATGTTTTGCGATCTAAGAGAAATCGCAAATTTTTAGAGCTTAAGTCTTCTTTTTTCTGCGAATTGATTTGTGGACATGCACCACACTCTGTTTGGAAGCCCTGGCATTCATAGACGTAGTGGCACCCTCCCGTCATGAGGCGCATATCGTGCATGGTAAAAACAATTGGATTTTTGCCAAGGTGGCTATCCAAAAAAGTCGGTAGATCAACAAATCCATTGATCCAGTGCACGTGTAGAATTGTGCTGGGATCTGGATTGCTAAAGTGTTGTCCAGGATAGGGGCTTAGTGAGCTAGTAAAACTATCGTTGGCAAATCGAGTTTTTGGAGAAGGACTTAATTCTGTGTTGCGTGTCCAAGTTCTCCATTTCCGTTGAATACGGTGCCAGCCCTTTCCGTTCGGTGAATGATAGGAAACGCTTAGATCATTCCATTTCTTTTGAATGACTTTCATTGTTGAATCGATTCCGCGATTCCTCAATCCCTGATGAATTCGGTAGGCTGCCCGAGCTGCTCCTCCATAGTGATCGGATGTGCTTAAATGAATGACTTTCATTGAAGGTTTTAGGACGTCAGGTTCAGAGTGCGTCTAACTCTTTTTCCATGAGTAAAACGCGGGAGAGAGCACCCCTTTCCACTCGTGTTCTGCGCTGTTGGACAAAGAAAAATTGCTATGCTTGATTTCGAACCTTAGGGCATCGGAAATATCCTCATAGATTTCCCGGTTGCGCACCGCTAAGGTGCAGCGGACTTGGTAGGTTCCCGCATTAAAGAGGTGAGGAGGGAGTTGGCAGGACAATCGACTCAACTGAGGGCCGGGCTGTGTTGCTTTTTCGGCAAACTCCGATGAGAAGTGATGGACTTCAAGACCACTGTCATCTTGGATGTGGACACTAACGGCTAGATAATTAACACCACACCCTTCTACCTCAAAATGAAGTTCTAAGGGGTCTTCAGCGGGGTGAGGAGTTCCGCAGGTTTTAGCGGTTATGGATTTGAAGTGAGGTGTATCTACGATCTTCTCCCGAGTGTAGCAACTGGCTGGATCGTGTTCGGACTGTGTTTGATTGTAGCTTTGGTAGAGTTCGTCGATGGGGCCAGATTTGATAAGTCGACCTTTCTCTAAAAGAAGACCATTTTTGCAGAGCCGACGAACCACATGTTCTTGGTGACTAATGAAGACGACAGTACATCCGGAATTCGAAGCGTCTTTCATCAGTCCTAAGCATTTTTGTTGAAACTCCTGATCGCCGACGGCGAGCACTTCATCCACAAAAAGAATTTCGGGCTCGAGGTGAGCGGCAACAGAAAAGGCAAGACGCACATACATGCCACTCGAATACCGTTTAACAGGGACGTCTAAGAATGGAGCAATTCCCGAAAATTCGACAATAGCATCAAATCGACTTTTGATTTCCTGCCGGCTCATTCCCAGAATAGAGCCATTGAGAAAAATGTTTTCTCTGCCTGTCAGTTCTGGATGAAAGCCAGTGCCAACTTCGAGCAGACTTGCCGAACGTCCGCGTATTTGAATGCGGCCCTCGGAAGGTTCTGTGATTCTGGAGAGGAGTTTTAGAAGTGTCGACTTGCCTGCGCCATTCTTTCCTATGACCCCAAGCACTTCTCCAGGTTGAATTTCAAACGATATATTTCGTAGAGCCCAAAAATCCGTCCATGTCTTTTGCTTCTCGGCCCTTCCCAGTACAAGATTGTTGAGTGTTTCGATCAATGTTCCGGGAGGAGGGGCAGAGGTGGTTGCGGGAATTCGGTAAGTTTTTCCGATATTTTCTAAGGTGATGGCAGGTGTACTCATTGAATCGGTTAAGAGAAATTGCGTCTTTTCGAAGAACGTGGATTCTCTAGATATAGAACCACGGCGTTAGACTTTGAAATGACTTGCATGAAGGCTTTCTTTAAAAAACAAATAAAACGGCTTGGCCATCATCTGGTGGTTGGGCATTTGAACGATCGATTTGAAGCGTATGCATCTTCGAGAGAAGCTCAGTTAGTGTTGAGTTTGGCCTATCAGAATCAAGCTAGTGATGGGAAAGTTCTTCCTTCATTTGATCAGGCTACAGTCCGAGCATTTTCCCAGACGAATGAAGATGGTATTCTATTGCTAATTACTTCCGTTTTGGGACGAGGAAACGGAAGAATTGTTGAAATTGGATGCGGTAATGGTGAGGAATCCAATAGTGCTAATCTATTGGTGAACCATGGTTGGCACGGTTGGTTGTTTGATGGTTCGAAAGAAGGTATTGTTGCGGCTGATCGTTTCTTCCAAAATTGTCGTGACACCCGACACCATCCACCTCTGATTCGGCAAGCTTGGATCACTCGAAAGAATATCAACCAGCTTCTCGAGGATGCGGGTGTGCCTTCTGAAATTGATGTGTTTAGTTTAGATATTGATGGCATGGACTATTGGGTCTGGGAGGCACTTACTTTTGTTCGTCCGAGGATTGTGGTTCTTGAATATAACAATATTATTCCAGCGGATTTATCGATCACCGTTCCGTATGAAGATTCGTTTAGTGTGCAAACACAAGGGTATATGGGAGCTTCTCTCAGGGCTTTGGTCGATCTTTCGAAAAAGAAAGGTTATCGCCTCATCGGCTGCAACAAATATGGGTATAATGCCTTTTTTATTCGAGAGGATGACGGGCTTCCGCATTTTCCCGATGTTTCCGTCGAAGCTTGTTTGGATTTTCCTCATTGCCGTAATGATCAAAGATCGGTGTTTGAACCGATACGCGACATGCCCTGGGAATCCGTTTAGCACAGTCATTTAAATTTTGTCAGCAAATCGTTTTTCTGTTTTCCGGAAACAAATAATTCCGAGGACCATGAAAATCGATGAGCTCACCAGTGAGGAAAGTGTGGCTGCCCATGGAAAGGGTTGTGAGCCATCCAGAAGGCACCAACGAAATCCGTCGATTGCTCCCACCATAGGATTTAGGCAGTAGAGGTTATAGAGCGTTGGCCCGAATTTTTCGAGAACCAGGGAGCTACTGAATCCAACTGGAGAGACGTATAAACCAAACTGGACAATAAAAGGGATCAAGTGGCGAACATCTCGGAAATGAACGTTGAGCGATGTCAAAAGTAATCCCGGTCCCCAGGCAGTTAATAGAGTTAACATGATAAATAAGGGTAAACAGAAAACGCGAACTGGAGGAAGGTAGCTAAACCAAACCATGAGACCTCCCAAAATGAGAAAGGAGATTAAAAAGTCCAAGAGACTGACCATGATTGATGCTCCCGGAATAATTAACCTAGGGAAATAGACTTTTGAGACGATGTGAGCGTTGTTAACTAAACTTAAACTCGAGTTTGAGAGAGAGCCGGCAAAGAGCTGCCACGGCAAGAGTGCAGCAAACACCATTATGGCATAGGGCACTCCTTCCTCCGAAGGGAGTCCGGCAATTTTACCGAAAATTATAGTCATGATCAGCATGGTAAGAAGCGGTTGAATGAGGGTCCAACTCACGCCAATCAACGTTTGTTTATAGCGGATAGCAATATCTCTCCAGGCTAAGATGAGAAACAATTCACGATACTGCCAGAGGTCTAGCCAGTAGTTTTG
>JBCCKK010000126.1:0-9111 GCA_039027395.1 Verrucomicrobiota bacterium
GCACCGAAGCCTTCGACAAACTAGATCACTGTGATCTTTTCATTGCAGCTGGTCTTAATTGGACTGGCATGGGAGTGGATGGCGGCACGCATGAATGGAAATTCGATACGAAGTCCGGTTACCGTCCTGCTACTAAATCCCAAAAAGAAACATTTTGCGACTACGTCGCTAGCGGCAAGCCGGTTATGGGTTTTCACGCAGGCATTGCTAGTTACGATGATTGGCCGGAGTTCGGTCAATTGCTTGGCGCACGTTGGGACTGGAAAGTAAGTAACCACGGACCCGTCACCCGGTGGACAATGGACATCATCAACCCAGAGCATCCGATAGCAGCCAATATTAAGGAAAGCGACTACACGCTAGAAGAGGAGGAAGTCTACGTAAATCTTCAGTTCCCACCGGACAGTAAATATGAGGTCGTCTGCCAAGCCAATTTCCATGGAGCAAAGTTTCCGATCCTGCTTGCTGGTGAAGGAGGCCGCTGTAAAGGCGCCGGTCGTTGGGCTTACTTTGGCAACGGACACAGCGAAAGATCTACAGAATGCCCTACATTTAAGCCACTATTTATTAACACCATCCTCTGGCTTATGGGAGAACACTAAATGACTATAAATATAGCAACAAAAATGAGAGTAGCGGTCGTCGGCTGCGGGAAAGGTGGTGAAGGCATTGGAGCACACTCCATTGGATACCGTCATGCCGAGGCTTACAAAAATATGGGTTATCAAATTGTGGGAGCTTGTGACCTCAATTTAGAAAACCTCCAGCGTTTGAAAAAAGAATATACCGTGCCTCACGCCCATGAAGAACTCTCTGTGATGCTAGAAGAGGCTAGCCCTGAAATTGTCAGTATTTGTACGTATGTAGGCTCACATCTTCCGATTCTCAAGCAATGCATTAACTCTGGGGCCAAGGCGATATTCATGGAGAAACCACTTTGTCTGACCAAAGCTGACGGATTAGAAATGATTCAACTGGCCGTAAAAAATAATACAAAAGTCGTGGTCAACCACTATCGCCGCTATCTTCCACGCTTTATCGAAACAAAGAAACTAATCGAAAATGGCGTTATTGGAGCCCCCCTCTTCTACTTTGCCGGCATCGATGGTTGGGATTTGATGGAGTGGGGAACTCATTGGTTGGATATGTTCCGCTTTTTTTCCGGTGATCAAGAGATCAAATGGGTTATGGGACAAGCTGAAATCGGTGAGAAAACGGGATACGGTCACGCGATGGAAGACCATGCTCTGGCCTATTGGGAGTTTGCAGATGGAAGCAAGGCTTTACTCGATGGGGGAAGCGGCTTCAAAGGTGAGAAAGCCATGCGTATCGTGGGAACCAAAGGAATGATTGAGATACCTGATCATAATCCTGCGTGCTACACTACGGCAGCAGGCCGCACCGAGTATGGCAAAGACACCAACATTCACTTCAACGAAAACGATCAAGCCTGGCTTGATCTACTGTCAGAACTTGATGAATGGCGCAGAGGGGGGCCAGAACCCCAATGCAGTTTAACAAACGCACTAAAATCTACCGAGCTCTACCTAGCCGCTTATCAAAGTGCCGTTCAGCGCGGTCGCGTAATTCCCCCATTGAATACATCTCAAGATACCTTTCCGTTAAACACCCTTACTCAATAAACCCTCAGGTGAATAGCACTCCAACTTCTGCCATGTTACCCCTATTGGGTTCGGTCCGTTAATGCATCTCAGGTGTTTTTTCTGATACGTGGCATTTCCGTAGTAATGAAAAACAAATCCAAAACCACCAAGCTTGGATGATCCGAAGCTATCTCTTCGAACAAGGCGCGGGAACTCAGATCCTCGTAAGTCTTTTATCGGTATTTACTTCTTCTAAAGTAACCAGACTAATTCGAGATCTTTTGATGACTTTGGATTGGATTGTGAGTAGGATCGCTGTTGAACAATGGATTAAGCTGAGCCAGAACACAATAACTCATGATTGACCACCAAGGCATCACCAGCTCTTCGGGCGTAACACTCAGTTGGTCGGAACTCACATCGATCACGGTGTATAAAATTGACGCTAAAATCAAGGTGCTCACCTATTTGACATTTCACCACGACTCTGGAGATTTCTTAGAATTTACCAACGAAGACGCCGAGTATCAGGTAATATTTAACCATCTCGATTCGTTCATCGATCTTGCTGATTCATGGCGCAATCGTATTGAATCTTTAAAGCCTGAGGAACCATTGATCCAATTGTGGCCGCTTCAGACAACCTCACATTAAGCTCTCGACAACCGATTACGATTTTTTCTCGGTATTGTAATTGTTGAATGTTTAAGAGTCATACAAGCTGGAGGCCATGAAAAATTTGGAATTAATACGGTCCGGAGGAATCACCAAGTTTGTTTTAGTTTATGGCGTGTTGGGTTTGGGTGTCAGTACTGGTATTCTGTTTTCTATTATTTTTACCCTGGTAACACAGAGCAGCTTTGAACGCATTTTCACATTTCTTCCAATCTCTATTATCGCATTTAGCTTAGGTGGTGTTATTTGGGGAGGAGTGATGTGGGATTATTTTGGATCGCGCCACTGTCGAAATATTTCCAAATAATTCATTCCGAACCTCAAAAATCTATTTCGCCTGTGAAGACATCTACCCTTTTACGCGTATCTATCGTCACCCAATGGTTATTGGTGCCGGTCGCAATTGTGGCTTCTTTTTTTCTGGAAAGTTATCTTCCGGATCCTTTGCAGAAATGGCTACAGCTTGACTCCGGGCTCCCCTTTAGCTCACTCGAAGTCATAGCTCTGGTAAGTGCACTCGCTCTCATGGTAATCGCTTTTGTTGGATCTGTAGGCCTATTTTTCCTCAAGAAATGGGCAGCCTGGACCTATCTAGCTTCGACACTGTTAGGTTATTTAATCTACCCGCTCTTGGGACCCACAGTAGAGCACTCATACGTTAGCGCCTTATGTGACATTGCAACCCTTCTGACCGGTTTTACCTTTGGACTTGCATTCTTCGGCAACGCACTAAGAGCTGAATAATTCGAGGTCCTCGACTTCTATCCTTATTCTATCGACGAATTTTTCCGAATCCGAACCTGTCACTCAACTTCGAAACATCGCCCCTAAAAACGGTCGTTTATTGCATGGCGCCCTACACGACCGTAAACAGAGGGAGCTTACTCCTGGTTTTAAAGCGTATTCAAAAACTGAATTCCAAAAGTTAAAAAAACAGGCACCTCCGTCCTCTGTTTTAGGATAGATCTTGAATCCTAGCATTGTCCGACAAAAAGAGGCTCACTTGCGCAACTCTCTTCCATAAGCGAGGTTTAATTCCAAAGACATTACCACCCATGAAAACACATATATTAAATACAGGATTAGACCTTGCTATGGAGTGGGGAGAACACTGGCTACATCCCATTCAGACACGACTGGCCAGTCTGTTCCCGGAACTAAACGGTGAAGAGCTAGACTATTGTAATGAAATCTGCCAAGCAGCTATGCATATGGGTTGTGATTTAGCTGGAGAACCACCGCTTTACCTTCCGACTAGTGAAGTAATCCCGGAGAAACGAACAATGACGCGAGTCTGGAAGAACTATTGCCAACAGATGAAAGCTCAGCATCCTTGGATTTCAGAAGCTAACCTCGAGAAAATGTATTCCCAAGGTCGCTACCACGCTTTAAAATAACTGGACTGAACAGAGGTTATAGATACTTCATAAAGGCGGTAAGCACTTGCTGAGGAATATCTAAAAGTTTGTAGTCTTTCGAAGATACGAAGATCAACTGCTGCTGCCCTTTACCTAGAATCTGGTTAGCAGAATTAAGAACCTGATGTTCTAGTGTGGCCATCTTTCGGTTTGTTCCCGAAACACGAATTCTCACCGTTATTTTCTCAAACTCCTGAGTTTCTCGCACAAACTTATGCTCAAACGATCTCGTTAAGATATAGAACGGCGTATCTTTTAGATCAAAGTCTGGCATCACATTATTGAAAAACAGCTCACGGGTTTTTCCGATCCACATCGGGTAAGTGCCGAAGTAAACATTACCCACAGAGTTTGTGTCCGCGTAAGTCGCCATAAACGAGTGGACAAACCATTTCTCTTCAAAATGTCCACCAATAGTCGCGGTCCCTCCCTCGGAACCTTGGGTAATCATTTGCGCAATTTTGGACTCCGTAATCGCTTTAATCGCGGGAATTTCTACGGCGGCATCAATCACCTCCTCTGCTTTCTCGGTGACGACACGCAGCAAATCGGAGTTGAATACCAACCAGATCACATAGGCCAATGGAAGAATTGATCCTATAATCATCAAAACCTCGTCTTCCAAAAAGAATCCGTAAGCAAAGATCACCACAGATAGACTCGCCATGGAAAACATCTTAATCTGCGGCAACGAGTTCTGAGAGTTCGGCACGAAGCAGCGAGCAATCGCTAACGCAGAATATCCGACAAAGAAGGATGCATAGAACACCATGAAGTATTCCAATTGGAGCTTAAATAGAATAGCAAAAATGGAAAAAGCTGCCGCAAAGAGAAAGCTGGGAATGGGAGAGGTAAAAATTTGAATCGGAATAATGGAAAAAATAGCGTGATCGCTACTCTTGGTCTGTTCGGATAGGAACCACTTGAGTGAGATATATCCACTATCCAATGTCGTGAGAATACAGATTCCAAGAAAGAAGAAGTAGGCCATGGGAATCCACTGCGAAGCGGGCGCGATGATCTGGGCCATGTATTCCGTTATAATATGGTGCGCATCAAATACCTGATCGATTCCTTTTGTGGGCACAAATTCTGGATGTCCGATTTGCTTAACCCAAAGAGCCAAAAATCCGTGGAATAGGAGTAAGCAAAAGAACTGAACTGCACCTGAAAAGTAAGAAAGAGCTATCGAGGTCGATTCTCTCCGCATTTCGATGGCACGCTGCCATTGCTGCAAATCCAACCAAGGTCCGACCAAGAAACCAATCCAGATCGGAATCAGATACCCCCAAAAAAGACCGTCCGAAAATGGCGGCGCGTTCAGCGTTGGAGTGACCTCTCCATTGAATAATTCCAAACCTCCAATGATGATCGTTATCGCAAGTAACAATATGGCACATTGAATCAGGTGCCCAAATTTGATCGTCCTAATATCGAACTCCTCACCAAACAAACACCCGGCTGCTATTACGATCAAAGCAGTTAGGGGTAGAAAAATTGATTTGTAAGCGAAAGGCGCCAGATCGAGCGGCAAAAACATGTAATTAATCACCGCAAAGACCGTCAAAGTAATTGCTAACAACTGATAAAGATAAAAAATTAGTCGAAACGGTTTCGACCACTTTTTAAAGAAATTGGCTAATCCTTCAGGTCCCTCGTGTCGCTTCGCTACTTTACCAGTGAACCATCCGAACAACACCAAACCCAGCGCGTTGGGTATGGCAAAACTCAAGAGTCCAGCAAACCCATACTGGAACGTGAACTGCACCGAAAAGAACAAACCTAAACCCCACATCCAAGATAGAGCGACCGAATTTCCCCAAATCAATGCATTTAAAGGACGTATTTTCATAAAAACCAAGCGGTTAGATAACCATGGCTACCTTTAATCTTCAAGAGATCAATATAAAGGTTGTGACGGATCCACTTCTTCTACCCAGGCGTCAATTCCCCCTGCTAAGGCCTGCACTCGTTGAAATCCCGCGTCTCGGAGAAGTTGAATCGCTTTTCGCGTTCTCTGATCCCCCTTACAAACAACGACATACGCTCTTGCTGAGTCGAGGGAGTGAAGTCTTTCTGTCAATTCCGTAAGGGGGAATGAAATTGCGCTTGGAATCCTATTGATTCTTAATTCTTCAGGATTTCTCACATCAAGAATCACGGGAGGTTGTTGAGATTCCATCGCTGACTGAAGATCCTGGGGAAGGATATCATTCGAAGCCAAATGACTGGATGTCTCCGGGGTCGCTAAGTCGCAGGTTTCCGCAGTTTGTTTCAATGAAGTAATTGTGGGCTGTTTCCCACACAACGAACATTCAGGATCCTTTCGTATTCGAACTTCCTTGAACTTCGCGGAAGCCAGCTCGGCAACGAGGAGTTTTCCACTCATGGGACGGCCCAAATTGCAGATAAGCTTAAGAGCTTCTGCGGCTTGAAGACTACCAATCAGGCCCGCTAGAACACCAAAGACACCGCCTTCGGCACACGTGGGAACCGTCCCCGGGTCTGGCGGTTCTGGTTGCAGGCATCGATAGCAGGGCCCATCAGCCAATCCGAAAACACTCACTTGTCCATAAAATCGAAAAATGCTTCCGTACACATAGGGTTTCCCGGCAAAGAAGCAGCTATCATTTATTAAATAGCGGGTCGCAAAATTATCGGTCCCATCTACGACCAGGTCGTAGCGACCGACGAGCTCTTCTGCGTTATCCAAACCAAATGGCTGAGTAATCGCTTCAACCTCGGTCCAGGGATTTCGGTCTCTAATAAACGCTTCTGCGGATTCGACTTTCGATTTGCCCACTGTTCGATCGCTGTGAAGAATTTGACGCTGGAGATTGGAAAGGCTCACCTGATCAAAGTCCACAATCCCTAACGTTCCAACGCCAGCAGCAGCCAAATACGCCAGCACAGGAGACCCGAGGCCTCCGGCTCCCACAACTAAGACACGTGCCGCTTTAATTTGCTTCTGGCCCTCGACAGTAACTTCGGGGATCAGTAAATGACGACTATATCTACGAATTTCCTCTGGACGAAGCTCCAAGCACTTTGCCCGCTCCAGAAGTGATGTTCGCCACGGAGGCACCATTTCCTTGGGTTCCATTGTCTATGCCTATATTTGAAACTCGATGCCAGGATTTCGATCATCCTGAACCTTCTTCGTTTCATTCGCCAAGTCTGCCAGGTTTTTTTTCTGAAAAACATCTTTTGCGGCCTGTTCAGCCTCGGTAACCAAATCCCTCAAAACAGATCCGCTTCCATCAAGACCATCTTCGATTTCCTCTTGAGGTGCTACTTTACCATCAAGCGCTTCGAAGATTTCATTCAAACCAATGGCCTCGGCCGAACGATTGAGGGCATATCCACCGTCAACCCCCCGCCGACTTTTTAGAAATCCTCCCTTTTTGAGAGCCAGTAAAATCTGTTCCAAAAACTTTTCTGGAATTCCCGTCGTTTGCGCTATTTGGGAGATCTGTTGCCAGGAGGGCCCTTGATTTTGCGAGCGCAACTGAATTTCGATCAAAGCTCGTACTGCATAGATGCTTTTCCTGGAAATTTTCATAAAAGGGAATGGTGCTTGATCCACCGTTTCCCGTCAACCCACCAAGCGAGTGATCCAATGTCACAGGTTGCTTTTTCCCAGAGGCAACAGTATGCTAACGCGATGAGTCCGGAAGCTTCAAAAGAGCCCGATAAGCATGCCTTAAGTGAAGGGATTGTTTTGAGCAGTCGCGTCCGCTTAGCTCGCAACTTAAAGGACACGTCGTTTCCAGGTTGGTTGAAGAAAAAGCAGCGTGTTGAAACGTTGCAGCAAATGATGCCGGCTCTTGGCAAACTTCCTGGAATGGAGGCGAATGCTCAGCAAATTTACATGGAGAAGCTAACACCACTCGAAAAGCAGGTGCTCGTCGAACAACATCTCATTAGCAGGGAACACGCTGCCAAAAATGCGGGGAGCAGCGTCGTGATCAGCCCTGAAGAAACCCTCAGCATTATGGTAAACGAGGAAGACCACCTCCGGATTCAAGTAATTCTCCCCGGTTATCACCTTCGTAAAGCATGGGATGTTGCCGATAGAACCGATAGTGAATTAGAAAAGTCACTTAGTTTCGCATTTTCTGCTTCGCTCGGCTATCTCACCGCTTGCCCAACTAACGTTGGAACTGGATTAAGAGCTTCTGCGATGGTTCATCTGCCTGGATTAGTAATCAGTGAGCAGATTAACAAAGTGATAAAATCGGTAAATCAAATCGGTTTGGCAGTTCGAGGTTTTTACGGTGAAGGCACCGAAGCGTTGGGAAATCTATTCCAGATTTCCAATCAAATGACCTTAGGAGAAAGCGAAAGTGAAATTATTAATAGGCTTATTAAGGTTGTTAATAAGATCATTGAAAGCGAGGCCAATGCTCGAGGAAAGTTGTTGCAAGAGCGGGGAAGGACTGTTGCTGATCAATTGGGACGTTCTTACGGGGTTCTTTCAAACGCATATTCGATTTCATCGAAAGAGGCATTAAATTTGCTTTCTTTGATAATATTAGGGGTAGACTTAGGTATTATGCCAGCTACCTTAAAGAATAAAGTGAATGATCTTTTCATCAGGACTCAACCTGCTCATTTGCAGAGAGCCGCAGGTAAAAAGCTGAATGCCGAAGATCGCGATGCAGTCCGAGCTGACATACTTAGAGAAGAACTCAGAGCCATCCCGGCACCCGACATCGCCAAACTAAAGATTTTATAAGAGACGCTTAATTAGAAACACAACAGATATGAATAACTTCACACCACGCGCACAACAAGTCCTAGCCCTCGCTCGCAAAGAGGCTGATCGGTTCAACCACAATTACGTAGGCACGGAACACCTGCTTCTTGGATTGATTAAGCTCGGCCAGGGGGTTGCTGTAAATGTCTTGCAGAAAATGGGCCTCGACCTTGAAACCGTTCGAATGGAAGTCGAGAAACAAGTCGGATCTGGCCCTGATACAAAGATGTCTGGAAACATTCCTTACACACCTCGAGTCAAGAAAGTCTTAGCGCTTGCCGGAAAAGAAGCCAAGGCATTGCATCACAGCTACGTAGGAACGGAGCATATCCTTCTTGGGTTATTACGTGAGGGAGACGGTGTAGCTGCTCGCGTTCTCAAAAGTTTAGACATCGATCTCGAGCGCACTCGGAATGAAGTGCTTAAGGAACTCGATCCTAATTTCGAAGGAGCCGAAGAAGATGAATTCGCTGGCGAGATGGAGGAGCCCACCACAGGTTCCGGTGGAGGAAAGAAAGAGGTTAAAACACCTGCACTCAAAGCGTTCGGTCGAGATCTCACTGATCTCGCAAAAAAAGGTGATTTGGACCCCGTGATCGGTCGAAAGGAAGAAATCGAGCGTGTGATTCAAATTTTATGCCGACGAACTAAAAAC
>JBCCKK010000127.1:0-9103 GCA_039027395.1 Verrucomicrobiota bacterium
GCGATTCGACAGAGCTACTAGCATGGAGTGCTTGCGAAAACCACAAATCTGAGAGAATTCAAGGCGATATGACTGTATTTGTTGTGCAGGCTTCCGAGGCATTCAGCCGAACGCATTTAGAAGAGCGCCCCGAGAACTATATTCCCAAGTTGAAAAGCCGTCTCGAAGAGATATGGAAATTAAAAGATGCCTCCTGCTCGGCAACCTTTGCCCATCGCTGGAGGTTTGCACGTCGAGAGCAGGAGACACCTTTGCCCAAGTTCGATAGTGGCCTATTTGTTGCCGGTGATTCCACAGTCCCGTCCAAGATCGAATCGGTTTGGAACAGCGGCAAACAAGTGGCCTGCGAGGTTCAAGCGTTTCTCACCTAAGCCTGGAGTTCAGGGATATTGAGCCATTGACGTTGGTCACTGGATTGCAACCCGAGTTCTGCAAGCTGAACGCCCTTAGCTCCTTCTAACAATGTCCAACGGAATGGCTCATCCAATACGACGTGACGGAGGAACAGCTCCCACTGCACTTTAAATGCATTGTCATAGCTTTCCTGTTCAGGAATTTTACTCCATCCATCAAAGAAATTGATTGGGTTGGGCACGTCTGGATTCCAAACCGGGCGAGGTGTGTTGCCATAGTGTTGGATCCAAACGTCTCTCAATCCAACAATGGCACTTCCCTTACTTCCGTCGACTTGCATGGTCAACAGGTCGTCGCGACGGACGCGAACATTCCAAGACGAATTAAAATGACAAACAACACCATTCTTGAGTTCAAAGGTCGAGTATGCGGAATCATCAGCCGTGCACGGGTAAGGCTTTCCAGCTTCGTCGATCCGCTCCGGGATGTGGGTAGAAGCGAGACAGGAAACTTTATCGACTTCACCAAAGAGGTTATCAATAACATAGCGCCAGTGGCAGAGCATATCGACCACCATGCCTCCGCCGTCTTCCTTGCGGTAGTTCCAGGAGGGACGTTGAGCCGGAACCGTATGGCCCTCAAAAACCCAATATCCGAATTCACCGCGGACGGATAGAATTTCGCCGAAAAATCCATTCTCTTTAAGGCGCATGAACTTGACCAAACTTGGAAGTTAGAGTTTGTCTTGAACTACTCCATTCTTCACCCCTGCATCGCGGCAGATCTTGTAAAGAGCGTAGGCATTTTCCGTTGTGATGGCCGTTGGTTTTTCGCAGTAAACGTGTTTACCCGCTTCGGCAGCTTGTTTGACCGCATCGAAACGGCGAAGCGTGCTTTGAGCGTCAAAGTAGATGGGGTATGCTGGATCGTTCATGACGGAATCAAGATCAGTTGTCCATTTTTCCACGCTAGTGCGTTCGCAGAGTGTTTTGAGTTTGGTTTCGTTGCGGCCAACTAGAATCGGGTCGGGCATGATAGTTTCGGTAGGGCTGACTTGAACGCCGCCTTGTTTGATAATGGCGTCGATCGAACGGAGTAGGTGTTGGTTGGTTCCCATGCGACCGGTAACGCCGTTCATGATGATTCCGATTTTGTGTTCTTTCATAGAGTGGTAGTGCCGCTGAAAGGCTGAAGGGGGTTAGGCTGGCTGCTTCAACGGGCTTGGTTTGTGTTTCGTTTTGGTAAGTGTCTTTTTAACAGTGCTTCAGATAAGCCTCTTTAATGTCTTCGAGATATTGGTCTTGGTCCGTCGCCCAGAGGCGATCTGAAAAGATTTCGACTTCATTGAATCCATCGAATCCGGCGTCTTCAACCCAGGAGCGAATTTGCGGAATATCGATGCATCCTTCGCCCATGAGACCCCGGTCGTTGAGTAAATCGTTTGTCGGACTGAGCCAATCACAAACGTGAAAGCCGATGATGCGCTTACCCGCGCGTTTGATTTCTTTCTCAAGATGGGGATCCCACCAAATGTGATACACATCAGCAGCAATTCCAACCCAGTCGTCACCCGTTTGATCGATGATATCGTTGGCCTGACCAATCGTATTCACCGCACTTCGGTCCGAGGCATACATAGGATGGAGCGGTTCAATGGCGAGTTTCACCCCAGTGGCTGCCGCGTGCTCGGTGCAAGCGGCAATTCCATCAGCAATCTGTTGGCGTGCTTCAGTAAGGGGCATACCAGGAACGGCGCCACAGACTAAGACGACTTGAGGAGCTCCAATAGCGGCTGCTTCATCGAGGCACGCCTTATTTTCATCAATTGCCTTCTGTCGGCTGGCTGCTTCCTTTGCCGGGAAAAAGCCTCCGCGAACCAGAGAGACCGCAGTTAAGTTGTTATCATCCAGGAGTTGTTTGGACTCAGATAAGGAACGCCCCTCGAGCCATGGACGCCAGACTCCAACGCCTCGAACGCCTGATGCGGCATACTTTTGGCATGTCGTCGGCAAATCCCAGGGTTTGGTGGTCATGGTGTGGATGGCAAGTTTATCTAGGTTATTCATAGTTTGGGATGAGCCGCAAAAAAGCGCAGAAGACTCAAAACAAAGAGTGTTTGAGAAAAAAGAAGCGGGCCCTGTGGGATTCGATCTTGGTTGTGGTTCATTTTTTGACGAAATTCTGTGACTTATGTGCCTTTTTGCGGCAATTAATAATTAAGCAAAGAAGGTGAGATATGGTTTCTTTTCGATGAGGCGTTGAATATAGACGCCGAGTTCCATTAGGTGATAATCACCCCACATAGAAGATTCACCATGTGCTGCTTTACCTGCTTCAGGACGGTGGTCCCAGCCATTGGGTTCGTGATAGATACTGTGGAGCAGGATTCCTTGATGGTTCGGATCGGTAGCTAGATAATCGTCGCTTAAGAGAGATTGCGCGGTGACCAAACCCGCTTTTTCGTAAGTATCAGCAGCCGAAGTATCGCCCTTAGCGCGGAGGTAGCGAGCGAGTCTGAGCAGACCTTGAGCCGTAATAGCCGATGCGGTGGAGTCGACAGGTTCGTGGGCGTTGAAAGGATCCGCAGGCTTTTCAAGATAGTCTCCGAGCTTGTGCATGTTCGGGCCACCTTGATCCCAATAGCTAATACCATCGGTCGGCGTATTTTCGATAAAGTTGTCAGCAACGGCTCGAGCTGCTTTGACCATCAAGGCTTCCCACTTCTCTTTGCCTCCGTAGGGCTCATATTCCGAGGCATCCGTGATGTCTAAGAGTTCTAGCTCTTCAGCAAAACCAAGCGTGGCCCAGGACTGACCTCGAGTCCAAGTGGTGAATCCTGAGTAGCCTTGCTGAGAGTTCGGGCAACGATAAGCTCCATCCTTGGTATTAAACACGCACTCGTGAGCGGCACGGCCTCGAACATCATATTGGTCACGGCCTTCTCCATAGAAGACACTGTAGAGGGCCGTAGACTCTATGTGTTGAAGGGCCCGATCGAGCAGGCTGATGGGTTTGTCGCCTTCTCCCATGAGCACGTGACCGAGACGGTGGGCTACCATCAAAATCCGGCACGAGCGAATGGTGTCGACGAATAAGGAATGAGGACCATTAAAGCTGTGGATGAAGCCGCCTCCTTGGCGCTGGGTCCACCGAGCCGCCTGCACAGCACCCGAGGTCTTGATCGCGAGTTCATAAAAGTGGCGCTCCCATTCGTTCTCGGGAATCCGGTTTTCTCCCATAAGGCGGCGCAGGTTTCCGTAAGTGGAGAGGTTGTTAAATCCGTGATCGTGAACTCCAATGTGGCTTACGTGAGTCGCCATGCGTTGCACGGTTCGGTCCCGTCCAGAAGCTAAGCTGCTTTCATCGCCGGTTGCATCAAAATGGAGAACGGCAATCCCGTAGCGAAACCCTTCGGTCCATTCGGTCCAACCCCGGGTGGTGTACTTACCTTCGACGGTGAACACAGGGGACCCTTTGTCGTCATCATAGTGGGTATCGATACTCGTGATCTTTTCCTTGGTTAATGAAAACAGCGTATCGAGTCGGGGTTTAAGAGAATCGAGTGAGGGGGCATTATCTAGATGGATCATAAAATGTGAGTTGAGTGATTAAATTGTTAAAGGATTAGGTGATAAGTGAACGGGTTATAGGCGTTTGAGGTGAAATCCCCCGTCGACATTGAGAATATCTCCGGTGGAGAAAGGGAAATGACCTTTAAGAACTGCTTCAACCGCTTTGCCGATATCGGAGGGTTGTCCCCAGCGTTTTTGAGGAACTAATCCTTCGGCAAGGAGGGCATCATACTTTTCTTTAACCCCGCTGGTCATATCGGTTTCCATAATGCCTGGTCGAATTTCGATCGATTGGATGCCCTCATCGGCGAGGCGGGTTGCCCACAGTTGATTGGTCATCGCCAGACCGGCTTTTGAAATACAATACTCGCCGCGATTTACCGATGCGGTGTAGGCAGAAATCGAGGAAATAAAGATAATCTTAGGACCTCCGGGGAGTGAGCTCTTCGATGGATTGTCCAGCCAGTAACGGACGACCTGCTGGGTTAAAAAATGAGGCCCTTTTAAATTAACTTCCATGACCTCGTCATAAGAAGACTCGGGCGTTTCCGTAATGTCGGCTCGAACTCGTGGAGCAATGCCCGCATTATTGACCAGAGCATCAATGGTTCCCATTTGACTCAAAACGTCGCTTACCAATCGCTCCCGATCCTCAGTTTTCCCAATGTTGGCCTGGAAAATCTTGAAGACCTGATTCTCTTCGACTGCCAAACTTTGACAACGGGTTTGAGTTTCGATAGCCGCGGCTTCGTTTCCGGCGTAGTTGATAGCGACTGAAAAACCCGATGTAGCGAGTGATTCGGCGATTCCTCGGCCAAGGCCTCGGCTGGCACCCGTGACCAGAATAACAGGACATGTTTCAGACATACTTACAATATACGCGCACAAAATTCCTGCGTTAGGACGATGGATTAGCTTTTTAGCACAAAACCTGAAAAAAAATTAGGCTAACATGGAGAAGTATGTTAAAACTTCAGGAAGTCATTGAAATATAACATGATGAAACACTTTCGACCACTTTTTCTACAAAATCTAAATACCCAAGTCGACGGCTATGAGATCCTGCGACTTCAGATCAATCGCCACCTTCGAGAGCTGGATCGCCTGGACTACCACAAACACGACGAGCACCAATTGCTAGTCTACTTGGCAGGAGGGGGATACCAACGGGGTGAAGACACCGGATTTGCCGTAAAGGGGGGATCCGTGGTGTGGGTTCCTGCCGGGGTGTTACATTCATTTCGCGAAACGGCCAAGGTGCGCCCGCTCTGTTTAGTCCTTGATTTTGCGGCACCTCAGCACGATGGTCACGATATTCGGCAAGCCCACCTCCCGCAAAAGTTGCTGGTCGAGATCAAAGAGCACATTAGCGATCTCATGCGTCAAGCTTCGGGTGAACTGGGGGAGCGTGGAACGCTTCGCACATGTGGTCGGGTGCTGATGATTCTCGAAATCTGCCTAAGCCAAATCGGCTTGCTGCAGCGGAGAACTCAACCTTTGATGTCACCGGTGGTTCGATCGGCAAAACGTCATCTCCAAGATCGATCCAACTACCATATCCCTTTATCGGCAATCGCCCAACGGATGGGCTATCAACCCAATTATCTCAACAAACTCCTCAAAGAATCGACGGGCTTGACCCTAGGCCAAATGCGATCGCAAAGAATTCTGGAAGAAGCCGAGAAACAACTCATTAGCGGAGTGAGAGTAGGAGACGTGGCTGAAGAACTCGGATTTCTCGATCAAAACTACTTCGCCCGTTGGTTCAAACGGCAACGGGGAGAAGCTCCCACCCAATGGTTGAAAACAAATCGGGTGTAAACGAAGAACTAGAATGCTCTGGTTCAATAAGAGTTCAAAAGTGTTGAATCCTCAATAGCGACAGGTTACTGATTTGAAAATGGAGTGGCATATGGCAGGGTGAATTATTTCCGAAAGTGGCTTTGCTAGATTTTGAGATTTATTGAGGGTTGACATGGAACAGAACTAACAGTTTAGTTGGTTTTCAGAAACAGTATAGAGTGATTATGATAGATCTGATCGCAATATTTTATGAATCATAGCACTACTTACAAAGTTCTTGTAGGCTGTTCTATAGCACTACCTGTATGCCTTTCTGCTGTAGGAGTGAGCTATTTTTCTTGGGTTCTTCGCTCTATAGTAGAGTTGTATAAGATAATTCTGAGCTGGTTCGATATTTCAATAACTCAAGGTTCTAATGCATTCCGTATTTTAGAGTTTGTATGGGTTAATGTCCTTGCTCCGGCATCGTGGGTCTTACTTAGTGGATTATTGGCATTTGCGTCTATTCGTCTCGCTAAGTTAGGCAAACAAATATGGACCAAGACTTTAAGCCGATTTGGATTAGATAGGAAACCTTTAACGCTTCAACGTGTCTTGGAGTCGGAGGACTTAATACGGTTTCCTAAAAAGGAAGACAAAATTGTAAAAGAAATTAGAGTCGCTCTAACATCAGAGGACCTGAAAAAGGAAGATAGTCGCGATAGTAAGCGTGAAAAAGTCTTAGAGAAAGCTATCATAAACTATAAAAAGTTAACTAACACGATAGACTGTCTTAGTAATACCTATACAAAAAAGCGGATCATATCCGTTAGTGGCTCGGATGAAATGTGTCGCAAACTATTTGTTGATTATCTCCATAAGAAAATTGAGAGTGATATACGCCGAGCTCAAATAGTCCAATCGGATGTTGATATAGGGAAAGATATTACTCCTTGGGAAATTGTTAATGCTACCGTAAACAAGTTATCCAGTAATGATCGTTTTATTTCTAATTTAAGTAAAAAGATTTCTGACTTAGATGCAGTCTATATTTGCCCTATTCAGAAAAAAATTCTCTTCAAGGGCGATAATGAGCCTTACAGAACGGATTTAATCTCGGAAGTAGGTGTGCGGTTAGTTCAAGGATTAAGTGAAAGTGGTATGTTGGTTATTTACTGTTTTAATGTATCTGAGAAGACAGGAAAGGATTTAAAGAATTGGATGCGTAATCATATTATTCCTGCTATCCAACGAGAAAAAAGAGGATTCGTTAAACTCTTTATTAGCTCTCACTCAGATGAGAATTTTGATTTTTTAACGAGAGCAATTACCTCTCAAGCGGACAAAGTATGGGTGCGTGAACATGTGCACCGTGATGAAGTGTCGTATAAATGTTGGGAGCCGATTATTAAGTACGCCCATCCGGAAGTAACACGCTCATGTTTACTTACCTGGGAAGATCAATGGAATAGTTCGGGGATGGATTTTTCAGAAATGAAAAGAGAGTTAATACATACATTCATATCTCCTAAACCTTCCAGCAATTCTCAATGAAAAATATTCCGCTTATTAAAAATCGCCTTGGGTTAGAGCTGTTTTCAATATTAGAAGCAGCTTGCATTGTTAATTTCTTTACAAAGTCCTTATTAGACCAGGTTTTTGGAGAAAAGATTGTAGCAAAAAATTTTGAGAAGTTTTCTTCAGGAGCTTGGATTAAAAAGTACAAAAGTGATGAGTTTGCGGTCGAAACAGAGGTGCGAGATAAGGTCTTAAGATATATTTGGGAAACAGACAGAGAGAAGTTTAAGGATTATAGCAAACGTGCATATGAAGGTTTTAGAGATCTAAACATGCAAAAATCATCACTTAGACTGTTTTCACAAGAAATCTATCATATGATTATCGTCGAGCCTGACCAAGCTCTACAACGTGTGAAACAAATTTCGGAAGAGTGGTGTAAACCTCCGTCATTTGCCAATGACCGTGTTGAACATTTAATGGAAATGCTAAACGAGCATGGGCACAATGGACGCCTTGATGAAGAAGTAAGGATAGCGCTCATTGAAGTCCAAAGTGCGTTGGGTATTCTGGACAGGGCCAACGGGAGACCTCACAACCCATATAAAGGACTTGCTGTATGCGATATTGATGACGATTACTATTTTCATGGGAGGGATGAATTAGTTAGAGATGTTATCAATACTATTGAGGCTGACCATCAATCGAATGTTTCTAGATCCATCCGAATCCAAGGATATAGTGGATCTGGTAAATCTTCCTTTCTAAGAGCGGGAGTTTTCAGAAGCTTAAAATACGATGATGGTTCTGGAGTATATTTCTGTTTGGCCGTCCGACCAGAGGACTTTCAAGATCAATATGGTCACTCAAAAATTCCAACGTTGTCTTTTTTAGTTGCTAAAATCGGCCGAGAAATTGGATTGGATGTTTTGGGAATACTTCGTGAACTGGAGAATAAGAGTCACAAAACAGCAGTAGATTTTGTTTTAAGAGAAGTGGAAGCATGTCTCGCTGAAAAAAAAAGAGCCATTCTTGTTTTAGGGTTGGATCAATTCGAAGAAATCGTTGATGTTTTAACAGACTCTGAAAAGAAAAAGAAGTGGCAACCTTTATTGGATTTTTTGACTAAAAGTGAACAGATCAAGAGTCTCAAAATTATCTATACCTTAGAAACAAGCCGATTGAATGCCTTTGAGCGGTTGCAACTAAATGATACATTTGGGAATTCGTATTCGGTTGATCTTGATCTTACGGAAGATGATGAGTTGGAACGCTTCTTCCGTACAATAATCACTGTTCCATTTAAGTCGCTTTATTCAATCCCCCAAACAAAAGTAGATGAACTAATCGATAAGGCGTTTGCTCTGCACACAAGCGAAACCTCAAATTCAAAGGCAGCTATTTTGCCTCTGTTAGTACTAAAAATGCGTGAAATATTTGATACGCAGGTTCAAAAAATCATCATGCATTCGAGCTTTAGTGAAGAGCATCCTACTAAATTGCTAAAACAAAGTCCTGTTATTGATAGTTCGTTCAACTCTGCGGCAGATAAGGAAACTCCAGCGCAGAAATATCTGGAAACAGAAGAACTCGAGTTTACACAGATGATTGCGAGTTTGGCTGAAAATGCTTGGGAAAGAGCTGGTATAACAAATGATAGAAGTAATTTGCCTTGGTTTGATGATAACGATGAAAAAGATATCAATGTGACATCACTTACGAGTCCCGAAGATATCGAGTTCTATAAGCAGCTTGAGTACTTCCTGCTACCCTTTGTCGGTGTAGATAATGGCCGAATCCAATTGAGATCTATTCCTCGCAAGCTTGGGTATGCAAACGAACAAAAGTTAGTTAAGGCATTTTACGATGCTCGGCTA
>JBCCKK010000128.1:0-9017 GCA_039027395.1 Verrucomicrobiota bacterium
AATGAAAAGAAAAACAAAGAGTATGGATAATGTATTGAAATACTTATAAGGTGTGGCCCCATACAAAAGGGGGGTAATGCCTACTAGTATTAAAAACAGATATGCAGGCAGGTTTGATAGATATTGTTTCAAGCCGGTCAGCTGCATAAGAAAGGTAGATCGATTATCTTTAAGTAAATATGCAAAAAAAGGGAGATAAAATCCGAGATATAATCGTTGCGATCCTTAGTCTGGGAGACGCCATCGGTGTTGGTTTTGCGATGGTAGGGGCTTATTTTCTTCGTATCGAGTCCGGTTTTTTTGCCTTCGTTCTTGTCTACGACCCAAATATGGTCCTCTCTGATTATCTGGGTCATTTTATTTTCGGAATAGCTCTCTTTATTGGGCTTTCAGCATCGGTTCGGCTCTATCGGCGCAATGAGTTGCTGCTGTTTCGTCGAAGTGGACCAAGGCTACTCAGAATCTGTTTTTATTGGATGATGATCTATCTCATGATCTCTCTAGTCTTTAAATTCCAGCCTGAGATTTCGAGGCTCTACGTTGTTCTGTCGGCGATTTTTATTGCAGCAATACTTTTCTTTTGGAGATGGTGCTTGTTTCAATTCCTGCGAAAAGAATCGGTATCGACCCATCTGCGGCAAAGTATTCTATTGATTGGCTGGAGTCCCGAAATGGAGAGCCTGCTACAAGCCATCTTAAAGGATCCTCAACACCCGTATGTCGTTCTGGGAATGATTGAAACGGGACGAGATTCGGTTCCAGATTTGAATCACAATGAGATTATCTCGGTGGGGACAGTTGACGAGCTAGAAGAGATTCTCGGTCAATACGAGGCTGATATTCTTTTGTTAGCCGATTATCATTCAGGTTTAAGTCGCGTTGCGGAGTATATGAATCTAGCAGGAAAGCACCATATGGAGTTCAAAATGCTTTCATCCTTCTTTCCCTTGTTCAGCAGTGGCTTGAGAGTCCAAACGTTGAGCCGATTGCCGGTGTTGGGCATTGAAGAATTATCCATCATGCAATGGCATAATCGGTGGATTAAAAGACTTCTCGATATTGCTGGAGCGGGTCTCGGGTTAATTATTGCTCTACCTATAATGGGATTGTTTGCATTCTTGGTCTGGAAAGAATCGCCAGGTCCAGTTTTTTATTCGCAAACAAGAATTGGACGTCGAGGTAAACAATTCAAAATGTACAAAATCCGAAGCATGCGGCTAGATGCAGAGAAGCTTGGGATAGGTTGGAGTGTTCCAAACGATCCACGCCGTCTGAAGATTGGAGGCTTTATGAGAAAATGGAATATCGACGAGCTGCCTCAATTTTGGAATGTGTTGTTAGGTGATATGACTTTAGTAGGTCCTCGGCCCGAACGCCCTGAGTATGTCGCCGGTTTTAAAGATGATTTCAACTACTACAATGTTCGACATAGTGTAAAACCTGGGATTAGTGGTTGGGCTCAGATTCAGGGATGGCGAGGTGATACGGATATTGGTGAGCGGCTGAGGTGTGATCTGTACTATGTGGAGCACTGGTCGATCTGGATGGATCTCTACATTATTCTGACAACCCTATTTAGAACGCGTAATGCTTACTAGGCTAAGGCATAAGGCTACGAATCACGTTGCTGAAATCTGCGTGTGACCATTGGTCGTGTTGACCATCAACGGAGTGGACGGTTATGTCATGTCCTCCAATTAGGCGGCAAGGCCACTTTTTTGGTATTCTTAGATTTCCCAGAGATTGCTCCGAGAACCAAAAATGGACGGGACAATCCAGCTTGGGACTTCGATATTGTAATAGCATGTTTCCGTAGAGTTGATTTCGTTTTTCCATTAAAGGAATTCTTTTTTCCAAGGCATTCCAGAATGGCCTCAGAGAAGAATCGAGAAAGACGGGAGGGGTTTGATAGCGTTCCGGTTTGAATGCAAGTTTACGAGTTATTCGAGATAGAGTTCTGCGGATAAGCTTTTCCTGGGAAGGAATCCACCGGGAAAGTAGGCGCAGAGGATGCTTGATGAATGCGTGTTGGATGGATGGTTCAACGAGCCCGCAGAAGGTAACTTGGAATCCTCTTTGTTCGAGAAGGTGTGCAACCTCTTGCGCTAGTATTCCTCCATTACAAAAACCGGCGAGGTGAAACGGACCGTCGGATTGTACAGCTAGGATCAAAGGTAAAGCAGCTTCCGCCAGTTTTCGAACATTCTTGGGGAATCGATCGTCGAGGATGTCGTTTTGATAGATAAGAGCTAACGGGATAGGAGAAAGTGTTCTGGCTAAAAGCGGAGCATCTAAGCCGCCAAAGTTAAAATCGCCGTGAAAGAAGAAAAGGGGAGGTTCGCTGGAACCTTTAAAGAGGCGAAGCTGTAATGGTTCGAAATTATCTGAGGGCTTGGTAAGCCACTGTGCTGCCAGGGTGGCCGTTGGATTTTCTAGCAAAAAAGTTGGAGGAAGGGAGCGGGTTAGCTCAGAGTCGATATGCAGTGCAGCGGCACGTGCTTTAAGTGGATCCTGGCTGTATTCAAACCAAGGCTGATCGGATTTTAGTTCTGGAAGTTCAAACCCGTCGCGAAACCATTTCAGCACAACATCTGAATCAATCGTTGAATTTGTTTTTGACATAGTAAATGAGTCAGTCGGAAATCTTAGAAGCAATGAGCCTTCCACCACATAGGAAATTGAGAAGAAAGCCCGCTCCCCAGGCATGATGAATCATCGGAAATATAAGTAGCGAGATTAGGCCTCGGAACGAAGTCAATTGGAGTGAAATTTGAAATGAGATGGCAATGATCAATAGAAAATAAAATCCAATCGGGATAAAAACAATCGGAGTGCCCCATAAGATTAAGCAGAGTAAGGCAAATATCTCATAAAGGATTAGTCCAGGCGGTGCTATCTGTCGAAATTTGGGCAAGTGCTTGTGCTTCCAGTGATTTCGGCAGCGTGCAATGCCCCAGCGGAGATACTGGCGAAACAGTCTTCGAAGACTGTTTCTTGGAACGTAATACATGGTAAGCCGTGTGTCTAGATAGATGGGAGCTCCATACTTGAGTATGCGGTGCGATAGCTCTCCATCTTCATTGGGAGACATAGTCGGGTCATAACCACCCAGTTCATCAAAAAGGTTTCGCCGAAAACACCCATGTTGCCCGTGATCTACAAAGCCGGAAGATTTCCCAATTCGGTAGGCAGCGTTTCCAATTGCGAGAGGACTTGAAAGAACGGTCGCAACGACGCTCTGAAAGGGTGTGCCCGGGGTAGGTTTATTCACGTAGACCACTAGCCCGGCATTTTGAGATTCCGCTGCCTCAATACATGTCTGAATAAAATGATTGGGATATGTTGAATGAGCATCGATTCGAATTAGGTAGCGACTTTCTTCCCGTGCTAAGTTCGCAGCGAGGTTAATAGCAGCAGCTTGATTTTTATCCGTATTTTCAATGACGTGTAATGCAGGAAATTTATCAGAGAAAAGGGCAATCTGATTTCGTGTATTGTCTATGCTTAATCCGTCGGCGATGATGATCTCTAGTTTTTCCTTTGGATAGGTCGATTTAGCCAACGACTCTAGGCATGAACCGATGTGGAGTTCTTCATTCCGTGCAGGAATAAGGATTGAAACAAACGGCAATTCAGTTTCGATCATGAGGTCTTAGAAAATTGAGAAGTGACAAACTCCCCGGTAAGTTGATCCCAAGAGAACTTTTGAGCGTATTCGGTAAGAGAGTCAATCGAAGCTTTTGAAAGGGATTTTAGTTGAAGCGTTTTCAGCCATTCGCATGGATCATTTGAAATATAGACACTCTCGGGAAGGTGCTTGTGACCTACAGTGCCATGTTTCGTGGTGAGAACGGGTATGCCACGTCCGCACGCATCAAGTAATTTAAGTTTTGATCCAGCGCTGTAATTGAACGGTAAAATGGCAAAATGCATGGTCGAGGTGATCTCTTTAAGCTTTTCATCTTCTAAGTCTGAGTGAAGCCTCCAGGCATTTTTCCGACAGAGTTTCTTTATTTTTGCAGAAGGGCGTGATCCAAGAATATGAACCTGGCAGTGATCTTTTAAGGTAGGAAAGAAATGTTCAGAGAATAGCTCGAGAGCATCCTGGCTCATCTGGATAGATAGAAGGCCAAGAAAATAGACGTGTTTTACTGAGGTCTCATAAGATGGGTTTGTTTCCCTCGGTTGGACTTTGCACCCGTTAGGTAGAACCAAGTGCTTAATATCAGGAAGTAGTTCCCGGTAAGCTTTGGAATCGCGATCCGATACATGGACTAGAGAGCAGTTGGTTGGGAGAGTCTCCAACGTCCGATGAATATTCTGCGTATTATTATTAAAAATTTTTCGCTTAAGAGGGCTGGCACAATGAGAGGATAAATTGTTCCACCATTCTGGATCAAAATTGTGAGTATCGATCCATATGGGTTTATCTCCAAGAAGAGGGCTTACCTTTGGATAGGTCCAAAGAAAATGAAGATAGTATCCATCGGGCTGGAATTCTTGGATAATCGAATCCAAGCGATCTAACCACTCCGCAGAAATATGTTTTTCGGCGAGATAGTGAGAACCTTGAATTAAAGATTTTAAGGCGGGCTTCCACTTGTTTTCGGAAAAAGCGAAACTTTCATGTTCATGTGCTTGTTCGCTGATGAAGCTTAACGAGCCATTTTTTCCAACAAACAGGCATTCAACTTCACGGTCTGCAAATCCTCGAGTGATTTCGATGGCTCTAAGCGAGGCGCCATCACGAGGTGGTGCAAGGCAATGGGGAGCGATAACCAGAAGGCGAAATGGCTTCATGAAGCATTCAACTTCGTTTTAGGTGAAGCTAGAAGAGTAATATAGGAGTTTTGCCAAGCAGCGGACGACAGTCCCATTCGTTGTTCTTTTTCGAGGAGTCTTCGATACAGTTTGAAGGCCGCATTACCGATGACGGGAAGTCCGCAGAGGAGACTTACAAGTAAAGAGTGTCGCCCCCAGCCAAAGCCATCTTCGAATTTCACAAACTTCTCTAGCGTGTTCACGGTATTCCGAGTAAACGGCCATTCCCATTCGCGATCTCCTTGGAAGGGGCGATAGATAGATCGCATGATTCGGTAGAATGGATTGATTGCAAGCGGCTCGGTCAAAATAAGACGGCCATGCGGTGATAACCAAGAGTGAATCTTGGCGAATACGGGCTCCGGATCTTCAAAATGATGGAGTACACCGTGGGCATAAATAACATCAAATGTTTCGGAAAGTGGAACTTCCAAGATATCACCAACCACGAGTTCGCATTTATCGAAAAGGTCTTGCTTTTTGAGCTTCTCTTCAAGATCTCGTAAAGCGAGAGGACTCAGGTCTACAGCAACAAACGACGTGGCTTGGTGGGCTAGGTCCATTGTAAGATCACTTCCTGTAAAACAGCCTAGCTCTAAAAATCGTTTTCCAGAGCTCTGTTGAACCCACTCAAGATGTTTGGCTCGTTTGACTTTCTTGAGGCCCGCTTTTTCCGTTGCTCGGATTTGAGCGTTTCTCAAAGATGCCCAAAGGCGCGTTATCGAATTTGTCGACAGATTCTCGGAATAGTCGGATGCACTGCAAACGGAATCATAGAAGGATGACTGGCGTTTGTTCAGCTCGATCATTTGCCGGATATCAGTCATGAAGAAAGTAAGGGTTCCTTGGAATCTTCAGCGGATGGTTCTGTGCTTACGTTCGATCCAGTCGGTGAGTTGTAGAAATTTCGGATGAAAGCGAAAAGTATTGCTCCGCAAGACCACGTCTGTGAGCTGTGTATTGCACCTGTAGAGAACAATAAACAAAAGATTACCATACCGTAGAAGAGATAGAATTGGTTGGGCAGTCTGAGTAAGCAAAACAAAAAGAATGCGAAAAAGAATATGCAGCCCGAAATGCCTGTAAACAGAGGTATCGAGCAGAGCGCATTGTTGATCATCGTATTAATCGTCGCATTTTCTCTTGAGGCTAAAAATGCACGGCTTCCAAGTCGTTCTTCACCACCAATACCCACGCCTGAAACAGAATTGATTTCCAGCGCATCTAAGGCAAGTGACCACACGACGGTTGTTCGGTATTTGGTGCTGGCATCACGTCCTTCCAAAATCGTATCCACTCGGTCAGCAAATGATGGAATAGCAATCGTGAGAGCTGCGATTGCTGCTATACCAGCAACCCCCATTGCGGCAACAAAGGGCATCGCTAAGCCTCGTTTCTTTACGCTCGCTGGAATGAAAGCACCACAGATGAGTGCAAGGAAGAAGCCGGCTGGTACAGGTGATCCGAAGATCGCAATGCATACTCCAATTGCAAGTAGAGCAAGAAAGCGTTTCCAATGAGAGGTGATTGCGATGGCGCCTAGAATGAAAAGCATGGAAGCTCCGCGTGCTGCGTGCGAGGGTTCCCGAGTGAAAACTTTGGGGCGAATATCACCCGTTAGTTTGATGTCTCGTTTTTCGTTGTCTGTTTTTCCGTAACCATAAGCGGCGTCACGATAGGTGTCTGAGATCTTGGCAAGGGGGGTGCGTTGTTCCAGAGCGCCGAAGGCGATAACACCGAATCCCGCTGCAAGTAAGAGGTGGCCAACAAGGTTTCGTGTGTTAGGGGTGAAGATAATAGAACTTCCAATAATCAAAGAAGAGAAAGCGAGAAACAGGAAGTAGAGGATACTTTTAATATGCTCTACGATAGGAACTGTTGCGTCGATACTGGTAAGAAGATTAAAACCTGAGAAAAAAAGGCATGCCACTCCTCCATAGAGAACGGGTTTCCAGTTAGGGATTCGATAAAGGCAGGTTACTGCTAGCAGAAATGTGGCAAAAAATGGGATGAACAACTTTGTAGGCCAAAGTGGGATTGAAGGTGCGAGGTAGGCGGCAATAATGACCAAAAACACGCGAACAAAAAATAACACTAGGTTCATGAATTCAGTTTCGAGGTAAGAATTCTATGGAAGTTACTGGCCACTCGTTCAATGGTGTAACAATTAAGCGCACGATTTCTTCCCTCCAGACCCATCTTGATCCACTCAGAGCGGCTTTTCAAGGCGTCTTGAATCGTATGAGTAAATGAAGAAATGCTGGCTTCAGGGGCAAGCCATCCGGTGATCTGATCTTGAATGATATCACCAGGGCCGCCAGCGCGGTGAGCTAATACAGGTTTCTTCATAAGCATGGCCTCAACAACGGAAAGACCGAAAGGTTCGGGATCGAGGCGGGGGTTAACCGCGACATCAATACATCCATACCAAGGAGTTGGATCGTTTGTGGCAGGAATCCAATGTAATCGATTCTCAGCTTGATGCTGGGCGGCAATCGCTCGGAGTTCGTCTAGGACGACCTGGCCTGTATCCGAGGCGTCACCACAAACTAGGAAATGACATGGATTTTCTGGGTTAGACGCATTTAGTAAGGCTTTCCAGAAAACGATGTGACCTTTCTCAGGAACAAGGCGGGCGAACATTCCAAACACGGGATGATGGTCGGGTATATTGAGTTTCGACTTTAGATGTTGAGAGCGAGTGGGATCAAAGCGAGACGGATTGGCCCCGAGAGAGAGAACCTCCGATGTGATCCAGCGGCCTCCGAGACTTGTTGCGGTCCCCTTGCTATTGGCCAAAGGGGTAATGTTTCCCAATCGGCATAGGAGCCCGTAGACGTGCTTGTTGATATCGAAAGGATAACCGGATCCGATATAGTTTGGCATGAGCCAAAATGCAGGAATACTGGACCGGCGAGCCGTTATTGAAACTAGGCTTACCAGGTTCTGGTGTTGGAAAACGATCGCGTGTGGTTGAAACGATTGTATAGCTTTTTGAAGGTGTATGGATATCGACTGAGATACGTTTAGCTGTTGGAAGAGAGCTTTAGCATTTCGAAAAAGTGTTCCCTTGCGAATCCAATGGGGATCCGTCAGTTGGAGAACTTCGTTTTCAAGTTCCAAAGACTGACATCGATCATAGAATTCACCAGAATCCAAAAGATAAAGGCGTGTATGAACCGCGTGATCACCGAGGGCCGGAATGAGTTCGGTAGTCACTCGGGCTGTGCCGAATGAATCATCTCCCGGCGAGATCCAATCGAGTCGCAGCATGGGTTAGCGGAAGAATTGTGAGGTATACATGTCTTTCGACAAATGTTCTTGGTAGACCTTCAACTGATCTAGATCGCGTTCAATAATATCGTTTTTGCCAAATTGATACCATGCGATTGCCTTAATTCGAGGGGCGTGATCGGTTTCGACAGCTGTAAATAAAGCCTTCAACCAATTCGAGTTCGTTGTGAAACGTTTATTCCACCTAGACAGCTTAGGGCTCGTTCCAAATTCTGGTAACATGACGGGCTTGTTTTGCGGGAACTTTTTCAGAAACTTTTCAAACGTCCACTTCGGCTGGCTACCCGAATAAATATCAAGTCCAATCCAATCGACATAATCATCACCTGGATAAAATTTTTCGTAAGGGATCACTCCAGCGGCATTGGGTGTCCAAACCCAAGCAACATTGGTGACGCCTGCTTCCCGGAATTTATCAACGGTATATCGCCAGTAGGTGATATAGTCATCCGTTGTCACGTTAAATGGGTTTCCTTTGAATCCGGGAGAGAATGGGGCAAACCAGTTTCCATTCATTTCATGAGAGAGGCGAATGAAAACCGGGTCTCCGTATTCTTTAATTCCCTGAATCCAGTCGTCGATATACCAATCGTATTTTCCTTTGATGTAATCATGAAGGAGTGGGGTATTCATGGGATCTCGATAGTTGTACCAAATCCAAGCAACGACTGGCACCATCTTAAGTTCTCGCATCAGCCTCAAAGACTTCATCTGAGGCTGGCAGGGGGACCCGTCGGGAGCGGTTCCTCGCTTGAGAAGGGTGTTCCATTTACCTTCATTCTGGCAATTCCAGAAAATGGAGCTTAGAGCCGGCTGTTTATCGATAACTCGGTCGCGATAGGCTTGAAGGCGTGCCTTGAACTTCTTGGGTTGGGCATAACCTGGTAAGCAGACTCCGTGAT
>JBCCKK010000129.1:0-8988 GCA_039027395.1 Verrucomicrobiota bacterium
ACGTATCTGTAAAGGATTGGTCCGGCTTCAAGCCACCCTCCGTAATTGAATCTCCAAAGAATTCGATTCTACGGTCAGGCCGAGAAGAGGGGTTTTCGATCGAGGTTCCCGCTCCTAAAAGAAATCCCTTAAATTCCGTAGGTGCAACCCAAGCACCATCGATAGATATCAATTGGAGAGTATGGCTACCATTGCTCAATCCCGAAGCGATGTGATGAATTTCACCATTCTCTCCTAGAGAAATAATTTTTGGGTCAGTGTCATCACCATCGATAATCGCATAGAATCTTTGTTTACTCTCCGGCCAAACCCCTTCGCTCATCTTTGCTGCAATCGAGGTCCCAGAAAATTCAACGTTAATCGAAGCTCCAGACCAACCCACTTCGGGAGTGTCGGTTCCCAGGTCTTTGAAACGACCCACATACTGAATCCTAGGATCCGATGGTGGAACGAGTAAATAGTGTGCCTCGTCTAGCACAGCGACTTCGACGCGGTCGGTAGATATATCTCCAATGTCGTCCGTAGCCGAAAACTCGAATTCATAGACTCCTTGCTGAAGGTTAGTCACGTTCAGCGTTTTCGTAGACGCGCCACTGAGTGTCGCCGAAGGCCCACTGATCTTCGTCCATTGAGTTGATTGAACAGAACCCGAAGGATCTTCATCTTCCGCGGTAGCAGTCAAGGTAACAGAATCGTTTGGCCAAGCAAGTGTCCGATCAAACCCTGCGTTAGCTGTCGGAGCTCTATTAACCCATTCTGTGATTTCGATCCAATTGAGCCCCATGTCGGTTCCACCAGCAATTGCAGTGACACGCAAAACTTGATTGGTTCCTGCAATAAGCTGCACTTTCTCCAAGAGCTCGGTTTCAAACGTTTCGCTATCCCAAGTCTGAGTGAGATGAGGCTCCCAAAGCGTGACTCCATTTAATTCGATTTTTAGCGAACGTCCGTTCCACTGATTGGATGCTCGGATGGCTATGTTGTAGTATCCGGTGGTGGGAACATTAATCGTGTATTCGAGCCATTCCCCGGTCTCAATGTGTCCGACCTTATAGCCACTTCCATCTATGGTTGTGTAGATGTCTACTTGATCTGTCCGCAACTCCCCTCCACGATTTTCATTGCTGTTATCGAGGTACGACTCGTCCTCGTTTCCATTATCATAGAATTCAGCCTCAATGCGGGCGGGGAGTAGCCAAGGCGTCGAGTTGTAGGGAGACTGCACAGCCGAACTCGTTTTCAGCTGAACGAAAAAAATGAGTGCCAAAATATAAAATCTGCAATAGTTCACGTAGACAGCAATCGCAACTAATGATATTTTCGCCAATCGTTCAAACAGCTAAACAGTTGAGTTTTAATTCAAATTTCGGAACGTTCCGAAACTCATTGAATTTGATACTTTACTATTATAGGATCTTAAAAATGACTTCAAAACAACACGGTTTCACTTTAGTTGAGTTGCTAACGACCATTACCATCGTAGCGATTCTCATAGCACTAGCGTCATTCTCGGCAAAAAAGGCCATTGCTAGCGTCAATAACTCGAAATGCTCAAACCAACTTCGCCAGATAGGCGTCGCTATCAATCTCTACACGGGCGAAATGGGACACTACCCACCCGCTACGATCGTTTGGAATTCCCCGGGCTATATCTCAGGTTCACATGTTCAAGGAAGCTGGTGGGATCAGATTTCAGAACACCTTGGAACCAAAACAACCTTTCAGCGCAAAGTCGGCAGCTTAGACATGTATTACAATCCGGTTCTGCATTGTCCCTCCTCCACGATCTCAACCGAAACTCCCTACGCAAGCTATGGGTGCAATACCCAAGTCATGCAAGATGTTGCCTATGGAAACGGTCAGCTTGTTTCAGCAATGCGGGTTAACCGCCCGAGTGAAATTGTTTTAGTAACCGATACCAATCAAAATTCGGGAGGTAGCAGTAGTCCACATCTTTGGCGGGTGAACCCATCAACCAGCGAGGGATCATCTGAGGACCCACTGCCCATCTGTATCGATAGCGACGGCGGAGCAACCAACTACATTCGATATCGGCACAATGGCGCCACCAACTGCTTATTTGCCGACGGACATGTTGAGTCCAAGAAAAAGGGAACATTGAAAAACCGAAATTGGGTAATTAACTACTAGATCTTTCAACTAGAAACCTCTCGAACAGAAGAGCCGGCTCGCCATTCGGCCTCTACCAAAACCGTATAAGGCCGCTGAGGAATACCCCGCTCGTTACTCTGCAGCTGGCCAAAAACCAGATCGACAGCAGCAGCCCCCATACCACGATAATCCCGGTGAATACACGCGAGATGTCTTTCTTTTGAAGAAGGATCAATCAAAGTAACGAAACCCACATCCTCGGGAACATGATACCCAGATTCTTCAAGCCATTCCTTTAAAACAGAATCAATACCAATCACGGCATCCGGTCGGACTCTCTTCATCCATCGAATAAAGCTTTTGCGATCCCGCCGGTCGCTAAACAGCAACTCTCCTCCAAGCCTCAACGCTTCGGCGTGATGATTGAAGAAACCAGCTCGCCAGGCGTGATCCATTCTCCGATCCATATCGGGCGGAATGGCCAAACCGATCCTTCGATATCCCAGATTTTCCAATTTCTTTAACGCGAGTTGAATCGCGTGAAACTGATTACTCGCTACGCGGTGAATGTTAGGATCAATTAGAGAGTACCCCAAAGCACTAGAAGCAAACAAATCCCATTCTAAATCCATCGATTCATTTTCGGATGGCAAGGTGCCGATCACAATCCCCTCAATACCACGAGCCCTGAGAATCTGAGTCATTCGCTTCCCCGTCATCCCCGGCTCCGTCCACCAAAGCGTCTCTATCCCAAAACCCAACTCACCCGCTCGCCCGACTACACCTCGATGTAGTTCCGCATAGAACTTCATCTTTTTCCAAGCGAATTCCGTCGATGTAGCAGTCAAAAAAGCTAGCCGAGCCCCACTGTTAGCTGGCTGACGGCTTCGAATGTCTGACATCAAAGCCGAAATCAGCGGATTCGGGCGATAGTTAAGACGCTGAGCAATCGCCAAAATCCGATTCCGTGTTTCCTCAGGTATGGATTTATCAAATCGCAACGCCCGGGAAACAGTCATTCGCGAGACTCCGGCATGATCGGCTATTGTCTGCAAAGTTGGGCGAGGCATAGAGAGTTTGCGTTACGAGTAACGTAAACTCTCTCTATTACTTAATCAATACTCGATTTACCTTTATTACATGATCAAATTACGTAGAACCCAAATTATTGCATTCGGACTTTGCTCGTTTTTGATAACAGCATCGTCGTCACAAGCTGCTTTCGTTTTATTAGATGACTTCGAAACCTTTAGTGTCAACGACACCATCGATGGAACAAACGGATGGATCTCCGGTGCTGGTGGTGCAAACCAAGTGGTCGTTAGCGATCCTGCAGGAGCTAGCAACCAAGTTCTCTCGATTTCGGATAGTGGATCGAGAGCTCACATCTCAGCAAACGTTTCCGACGGTGACACGGGCACCTTATTTTTCAGATTTAGATCCAGCAGTTCAGTAGGTGCAAGTGATCCGGATGTCGCATTTGGATTCACAAACCTGACTGTTCCAAGTGTCGCTGCACATATGTCAACAGCGCTGAGATTCGATGGAACAGATGTTGAAGTTCACGATGGTGACTTTGGAGATACAGTTTCGTTTGCCGATGACGAATGGTACTCGGTATGGATCGTCGCCAACACAGCAACCGATTCTTGGGAAAGCTATATACAAGGCGGCGCGTTTACCTCGCAAACCCAGCTAAGCATTGCGAGTGATAGCAATTTTGCATTCCGAAGCGGCAACGGCTCCATTGACATGCGGAACTTTTTCTTGATTAGCAACAGCGGTAACGCAGGTGACACGGTTTACCTAGATGATGTTTACTTTGACGCAAACAGCCAAAATCTTGCAAACCCAATCCCGGAGCCTAGCTCCTATGCCCTAATCGGGTTAAGTATTGGTGCGCTTTATGTTCTCAGAAGAATGAGAGCTGTCAGCTAGGTCTTTTGACACAGTTACGGTCGCGTCCTAGTTTGATATTTAGGACGCGAAGATTATGACTCACCAGCAAATAGAACCAGTTGCTTCTGGATTTTTGCCTTCGTTAATAGGAACTCTTAATCCAAAAGATCGAAGCCTGGACCATTTGGGTCTAGCGCCATTCCCGCTTCAACAGCAAGCCACCCAGTCGATCAAGTCTGATCGACAACAACCAGAGAGTATTTCTCCTTCTGCTATAACCAAAGAATCCTATCTGGATTTAATGGAATTGATTGTCCGAGAAGCTGCTACCTGGATAAATGCCCATGGCGCCATTATCGATCCATTTGAAAACAAAGAATACGCTCAAACTTCCCCGCGATTTGTAGCCCCAGCAGCAATTCTCCTCCATTTTGGACGACTGGCGGATCTTGAAGCAGCTATCTACCAGTGTATGGACTATTGCTGCAATCGCTTGGCCGCTGGACAAGCGCAATCTCCTGATTTCTGGATGAGGGAAATCATGACTGCCTACTTTTGCCTAAAAGGCCGAGCCCCTAAGGCAAGCGTTCAGCTTTGGGAAGACTGCATCTCCTCAGTAATTCCAGAAAAAACCTACTGGGCCGTAAATCCTGAAAATGGGGATCTATCTTCGCTTCACAATTGGGTAATCTACAGCTCATCTGGCGAGTATTTGAGGTATCGAGCAGGTCTTGCTCCCGAACCTGATTCCGTTACTTGGGGTAAATCATTCTTCGAAAAATATATGGCTGCACAGCTCTGTCATTTCACACCCAATGGAATGTATAAAGACCCCGGCAACCCAATCACTTACGATATAACATCGCGGCTCCAAATCGCTACTGCGCTCCTTTTTGGTTATGACGGTCCATTGAAAAATGATCTAGACGAACTCCTTCGACGAGGAGGACTGACGACCCTCCTATTTATGTCTCCAGAAGGGCAGTGTCCCTACGGCGGGCGCTCAAATCAATTCCTGTTCAATGAAGCGATCATTGTTGCTTTATGTGAAGCCGAAGCTCGCCGCTATCACGAGGTAGATCCGAAGCTGGCCGGGGCTTTCAAAAGGCAAGCCCATCGCACTTCCCAATTCATTATGCGCTGGGTTACCAAAGATGACCCAATGCGATACAATAAAAATTACTTTTCCCTTGCAGAAAATATTGGAGCAGATGCCTATGCCAAAGTCTCATGCTACGGACTTCTTACAGCATCGTTTTTGGGGCTCGCTGCAATCTTCTCGGAAGACGAAATCGACGAAGCATCTTGCCCAGCAGAAGAGGGAGGTTATCTCTTACACCTCGACGATGAATTTCATAAAGTCATAGCAACGTGTTCGGGAACTCACGTCAGTATAGATACATGCGCTGATCTAAAGTATGAAGCCACTGGGCTTGGGCGATTTACTCACGAAGATTGTCCAATTGAACTTGGATTGAACATCCCATTTACTGCTACCCCCTCCTACAAGGTTCCGGAACACCTCATCCCATCCAGTCACTTCGCTATTGGCCCCTCATGGAAAACCTCCGAAGGAGAATGGATAAACCTTGCCGAATGTTCGGAGCAAATTACTTCAACGGTCAATATAGCTAAAACTTCAAAAACATTACTTCGCTGGTCGATCGATTATGAAATCAACCAGGAGATAAAGATCTCAGAACACTATTCGCTGAGGGCAAAGAAACTCGATATTAGATCTAAGGTCACTGCCCCACAATCGAACGGCTTACCAACCCTCATGCGATTCTGCATCCCAATTTTGGAATCCGATGGCAAATCCAAGAGTCATATTGAAAAAGGTAAAGAAAACACCCTTATCTCCTTCAAGAACAATCACTATCAAATCTGTTATCTATCAGATAGCTTACCAACCCTCGAATCACACTGCTTTGCCAATCGCAATGGCACTTATCGCCTTTTAGTTTTAACGCCTACCAGTGCCGAGATTGAACTGACCCTTTCTCTTATGCCATAAGTCCAAGACGGCACTTAATTCTCTAAGCGAACATCCCTGACATTTCGAATCGGTGCTCCAGCCGCGAGCCATAGGGTTGAGAATCCTGCTCCGAAAGCCATTTATTAGAGAGTAATTTTGTTAACGGAGATATTCGAATCTCCCGGCCTTCCAGAAATCGGTGAAGTTGTTCCTTGATCATTCATCATGTCTGGACCACTTCTAAATACGACCTTAGATCCATTTCTCCAGACTTCGATTATTCCAGAACCGTCAAACGCCTATTTGATATACAAAACCCAATAGGTCCAAGCCCCCAGGGCTAACAGGTTACAAGAGATCAAGTTCTTCACTGGATTCATGAGGCACGACCTGATGTTGTTTCCACCTGAAATTCCGAAACCTATGATTGGATGAAAGATTTTAGCAACTTTCCCTGTGGACTTCCTCACTTCAAGCACTTGGATCAAAGGTAAAACCCTTATTTCAAAGTGATAGGCATTCCGCAAACTCACACTCGGTTACGGTAGTTTTCTTTAATAACCATAACACCAAATCCAGGCAGTTCACCTCCGGTTCGGTCATCAATTAAAACTTCGCCGGAAGGTAGGCCCGATACCGGCGTTGCTGACTTATTGTGATTCAGAACAAACCAGAGACCGTAGTCCGAACAATCTCTACGAGAAACGTGGACCCCACTCGACAAATCGGAAACCATGGGATCCAGCTCTAAGGCGTTCGCGAAATAAGAAACTAACTTACGCGCTTCAACCTCTTGGACGAATGTTCCGATATAGAAGCATTTTCCCTTGCCTCTTTTGTTAACAACTGCTGCCGGTCTACCCTTCAAGTGTCCTTGAGTCCAAGTAGCAATCGTTTCGGCACCATCGCTCTCTATGAGCTCGGTCCAAAAATCTTGATCAAGAACAAAGTCACCAAAGTCGAGACCATTAGGATGCTCCTCTGGATCATTGACTCTCGAAGACTCGTAAATAGAACTCCCCGTAATTCCACGCAAATTCCCGGGCGCCGTTTCTTTAATCACATGATTGTCCTCGTTCTTAATGCCGGATCTTCCGGTAACAATAAGCGTTCCTCCTTTATCCACAAAATACTCCAGACGTTTCGCGATCGTATCTGAGACAATTTCCCAGGAAGGTAGAACAAGAACTCGGAATCCCGAAAGGTCATCGTCAGGGTGCACGAGGCCTACATGGTAATTGCGCTCAGACCAAGCAGTCAACCAACACCACGTTCCCGAATTCATTCCAGGCAATCCACAACCATTGGTTCTCCCTACCATTTCGGCAATGCCAGAATCTGCCAAGATTCCGATTTCAGGAAAAAGTGATGTCCTCAATATTTGATCACCTATCGCCCGAAACTCCTTGCCCTCTTGGCAGACTTCCGTGAAGCGTCTTCGAGGAATATTATCATGGTCCAAAATACCGCACCAAAATTCCTCAGCTCCAAATCGACACGTTCTCCAGCGAAAATGAAGAATACCGTCGGCACCGCGCGCGATGCACTGATATGCATACAAACGCATTTCACCAGGAAGCGGATTATCATGAAATGAATTCCCCTGACCTCCAGGCCCAGATTGAAGCTCGGGAACAATAAAGTTCCCTGAAAAACTGCGAGTCATATCTAAGGTCCAGTCGGCATTAAATCGACGATCTTTAACCTTTGAAAATTTTGGATAAACGTCTACGGCCATGAAATCCAGATCCTCTGCAAATTCTCGATAGTCGATACCCATAAATATTCCATTGTGAAATACAAACCAATCTGAATTAGCTGCCCGCAAAATGTTCACCTGTTCCCTTTGAAACGAAATCACTTCTTTTGAAAGAAAAAGCAAATAGTCCAAATGTTGCGAGGGATTGACGTGGGTTGGACACATCTGCTTTGGCGTTTCAATTTCGCTAAAAGCTGAAAACGTAAGCGACCAAAAACTTGTACCCCACCGTCGATTGAGTTCATCGATCGTTCCGTACTTGTTTTCGAGATAGACTTTAAAGGCTTCCTGACAATTCGGGCAGTGGCATTCTCTAAAATGACAGAAGAATTCGTTATCGGTCTGCCAACCAATTACGTTTTCATTTCCCCGGTAGTGATCCGCCATCGCTTGAGTAATCTTTTGACTAAACTCTCTGAAAACGGAAGACGAGTGGCAGGCATGTTGACGTGAACCATGCTGAAGTCGGACTCCATCCTCGCGCGCTCTTAGAATTTCCGGATACTTGACGGTCATCCACCGGGGAGGCGCCGCAGTTGGCGTACACAAGATCGTCTTGATTCCTTCCTGTGCTATGCGATCGATGTGATCATCAAAGAAGGAAAAGTCATATGTCCCCTCTTGAGGCTCCATTCGATCCCAGGCGAACTCGGCCATTCGTGCAACATTGAACCCTGCCTCACGCATCCGCTTAGGGTCTTGAGCCATATCATCTTCATCCCAGTGTTCTGGATAATAAGGAGCTCCGAAAAGAAACTCGGACAGACCAGAAAGTGATGAATGTGTCTTTTTACGTAGACCTTGAAGTGGATTTTCCATGCTTTCTATCGAATCATAGATTTTTCTAGATGATCAAAACAAAAAGCTACCTCGGCTGCAAAAACTTCCTATTTCTGTGTGGACTCGATCATCTCAAAAAGACTAATGTTGATTTCACAAAGGTTTATGTCTCCGCACATTCTAAAAGAAGCCCTCGGAAAAAATACGAAAGAGCGCATGTTTTTCCTACCTCCCGACTCAAAAAATGTTCCAAATGCCAAGCAAATTGAGGCCCTTGGAATGACTTACTCAAAACCTGGATATCATTTCGTTCGAGTAAAGCCCACACGATCCTTTCTATTAATTACCTTAGCTGGAAACGGCACTGTTTGGGATGGCGGTCGTTGGCAATTTTTGCCTGCAGGCAAAGCGTATTATACTCCTGAAGGTACCCCCCACGCTTACCATACGCCAAAAAATG
>JBCCKK010000130.1:0-8952 GCA_039027395.1 Verrucomicrobiota bacterium
AAGTCAGCCACGTTCAAAGGAATTGTGAGAGGGAGCACAGCTCATATTTATCAGACAACTGCTTCGGCTGATATGCAGAAAGTAACTGATAGGGCGATATCGGGAGGAGAATTTACCTATTCATTACGACCGAACAGTATAACGATCCTTATCTGTGGACCAGAGAAAGAGGCCGAGATTTCGTATTCTGGTGAATATACAATTACTTCGGAATACAATAGTCGGGTGATCCATGCCGATTGGAATTCGTCCGCTAACGGAGCTAATGTGGTGATGTGGGACGACTCGGGACTGAATTGCCAAAAGTGGATGGTTACTTCCGTAGGTGGAAACTATTACCAGATCGTTGACAAGCACACAGGTAAAGCGATGGATGTGACTGGGTACTCAACCGAAAATGGAGCAAACATTCAGCAATGGAACTACCATGGTGGAAGTAATCAGAAATGGAGCTTTCAAGATTTGGGAGATGGTATCGTCAATATAGTCAGCCAATTCAGTGGGAAGTGTGCGGATATTGAAGGTTGGGTTCATGGAAACGGGGGTAACGTCCAGCAATGGACGATCAACGGTAGCGCCAATAAAAAGTGGCGTCTCAGTCAGCCATGACTTTCACTGATTTATATAGATTTAAAAACGTCATAGTTATGTAAAAGTGGTGCTGTTCCCATGACAGACGAGCAACTTGGTTGGGTGTGTGGTTACTGTAATATGGAGGGGGCCGTTGCAGCTTCGTGCCAGAGGGGACGATTTAGAACAACTTTTGGATGTTTGGGTATCCCTTTTTCATTATGAAGAATTTGGTGAATCAGTAGCTCAGCGCCAATGGCACCTACTTCTTGTATTCCTTGAAGAATACCCGATACATGAGGTCTTTCTTTGAGGTTTGCTTCCAAAGTTACGAAAGGAGGACTAGAAGTTTCTTCAAATAATTCCTTGAAAAATCGGTTTGGGTAGCCACAACAGATCACGGCTTCCGGTTTGAATTTACGTTGCCATTTTTGCATCTCGTTGACCATACGCAGTCCAACCTGCAATGCGGGAATTCGTTCTTCTCGAGGTCGAGTATATAGGTCGTGCTGAAATGCACTTATCCATTCATTCCTGGACTTCTTTTCCATGAGTTCTTCGGTGACAAAGCCGATTCTGCGATAGCCTTTTTCTCTCAATTTCTTGAGAGCCATATGCATAGCCGCTGTGTGATCATCGGAAACGCAGTGAAGCGCTGGAGTCAAAAGTGTAAAGCCGTAGGCAACGCTTGGAAAACGCTCCCAAGGAATAGCAATGCTTTCTGTAATCTCAATAAGTGGAGCAAGGAGGATGCCTCGGATCCCTCTACTCTCTAGGATCGTTTCGAAACGAGCTGGGGACATCACTCTTCGATCAAACCAGAGATGCTGAACTTCGAAGCCATGAGTTTTGCCATACTTGCGAGCTCCATAAAAGAGTCGAATGTTGTTTTTGAGCTCTCGACGATTGAGGCTAGCGTCAACATAGGCCAGGACTCCGCGGCTTTTTGAGGACTGCTGCCGTCTGACTATTGACATGCTTTCTGAGAAGAGAGGGTCCAGTTTGTAGCCTAGTTTTTTCGCGATTTCTTGAATGCGTTTCCTGGTTTCTGCTGATTGTCGAGGGTCGTTACGTAGAGCTCGAGATGCAGTCGATTTCGAGACGCCAGCAAGCTCTCCAATTTCTTTAAGAGTTGGACCGTTTTTGCGTGCCATAAGAGAAGCGTAAAGGTCTATAGAGTACCTAGATCTCCATAGGTTTTCAATGTAATGATCCCGTCATTGCTCTTTAGAATGGCTCGAGGGAATCTTTTGATTAGTAAAAATCTCGGAGCTTAAATAGGTGCTCCTAAACTAATGTAGGTGCACTTGTTCCCTCATTCCAAATGGGTTGAGTCATGGTGACTCTGGGATCTTCTGGAATGCCTATCTGATTGTGGAGAATTTGTTCCATAACGACGTCTACGCCAATAGCTCCTACATCTTCGGCACGCTGACGGATACCTGATTCATTAGGGAATACTTTTATTTTTACATCAAGGTTGACGTACGCCGGCAACCCTTTGTTTTCTTGGTGAAATTTTCGAAAGTAGCGTGTCCCCACACCGGAACAAATGATAGCTTCGGGTTTATATTTTTTATACTACGATTTTATTTGATTTATGCTTCTCATTCCGAGTAGAAGGGGAGGACGCTCTAGAGTGAATCCGTAAGCGACACTTGCAAATTGGTCCCATGGAAGATCGAGAGTTTCTGTGAATTTCAAGCACTCAATAACTGCGTCCACACTGCTTTTTATTGCCGATGTGGATTCGAGGTTAGCTGTCTTCTCGGAAGTATTGAGACTCTACTTTTGGCGCCTATCTAAATTCGAGGTGCTTTTAAGTGCTTTCGAATTTTGGGAATCGGCGTCGGAAGTGGATTCTAGATTTACGTTGGAAGAATCGCAGAATCATTTGTGGTTTCCTGCCAGTCTCTTAGACGACATTTCAAAAGGTTGATTTTCTCGATGCAGGTTGGATCTGAAAAACGGTTTTGCATTTCGCAAGGATCGTCATTGAGGTCGAAGAATTCTCCGGCATCGTTGGGACTGAGACTGAGCTTCCATCCTTCTCTGGAAATGATGGTCCTCCAGGTTGAAGGATTCCATTCAACAAAGACATCGTTATCGTCTAGTGTCTGACTCCCTTCTAAAACAGATAGGCGATTTTCACCTTGAAGGTGATTAGGGGCTGGCAGCCCAAGGAGCCCTAAGAGGGTAGGCAAGAAATCAATTTGACTGACTTTTCCGTTGATTCTCCTGGGTGTCAGCCATGGAACTCGGATGAGCCACGGGATCCGAATAGCTTCTTCATACATAATAGATTTGTGGATACAAGAATGACTGCCCATCATTTCTCCATGATCGGAAGTGAAAATCACAATCGTGTCATCACCCATCTCAGAATCTTCAAGGGCCTTGAGTATTCTTCCAACAGCTTGGTCTACTAGGCTAACAAGACCGTAGTATCTTCCTTTGACCTGACGCAACTCATCCTCGGTCGAGTATATCTCTCTACATTTTTGTGCTGAGATCTTTTTCTGTCGGGCTGAATTTTCTTCAGGAGATTTTCCGAAAGAGTCTTGAAGGGGCATCTTATCTGGATCATGTAAATCATCAAGGGGGCCGGAGAAGGGGGAGTGTGGTTCTAGGAAACTGACGCTCAGAAACCACGGTTGTTCCGATGACCGATTGGTGATAAATGCCTCGGCTTCCTGAGCAAGAAATGAGGGTTTGGAATGTTCGAGAGGTAGGTGAGTACACCAATTCCTGGAGAAAACTAGCGCGCCATCTTCGGATTGATTTTCGGGGGTATAGCCGTTGTTGACAAGGAAATGGTGGTAGTCACTTCGACGTTCTAGGTATTCCGGTTTGGAATAGAATGGACGGTAGATTGCGTCTTCGACACTTCGCCATTCGTCGAAACTCCTCTGCCGAATGATTTCATCTCCTAAATGCCATTTGCCGAAGTAGCCACAATGATAATCATATTCTTTGTGAGGGGCACTTTTTAAGAGTTCGGCGATCGCTGTAGTTGCCTCCGGTAGGGGCATATTGTTATCGATACATCCATGGGTATGGGGCCAAAGCCCGGTTAAAATACTGGCACGCGATGGGGTGCAGACCGGTTGAGTGCAGTAGGCATTTTCGAAGACGAAGCTGGACTCTGCTAAGGCGTTGAAATGTGGGGTTTTAATGAATGAATTTCCGTAAGACTCCATGGTGTCCGCTCGCTGCTGGTCGGTCAATAGGAAGAGGATATTCGGATGTGAGGGCTTCGATTTCATTCGGGCAGAATAGCAGAAGCGAGAAGTGAGTGTCTTCCGGGATCCTTCAAAAAAGATCATTATAAATTCCTGGATTGTCTGAAGTTTAGAACCTATTTATATTTACGAGAACACGAGAACGCTGTGAACTTCCGTCCCCATTCACTACTAGCTGAAAGATTAAATCTAAATGACTCGTCTCGAGGTGCTGTTTCTTGGCATGTTCATGCAGCGAATGAATTCATTTGGATTCAGCAGGGCCGGGGTATCCACGAAACGAGTCAAGGAAGCTACGCCTTTCAACGGGGGACACTCCATTTTTTTGCAAAAGGGCAAAGGCACCGCCATCGATCGAAGCCTAAAAGTTGTTTGGCAGTTTCTATTCGTGTTCGCGACGAATCCCTCGATCCTATGACTAAAGAGGATCGACAGGTTAAATCACGGCTCGCTTATTTGAAGCAACGGGCTTTCTGCGGGCAACATCTTCTTTCAGTTGAGAAGCCGACTTGGCTGGATGTACAGCGGCTCATGCAACGAGCTTTGGAAGAGTATACGGAGCAGCTACCAGGGTTTAACTGCATGTTAAAGGCAATTGTATTTGAGTTGTTAGTCAAACTCGGTCGAGATCCTTTGATCGAGTATTCGAGTGTTTCGAAGAAGAGTGTATTTGGTATTGTTAAGGTTTTGGAACATTTGGATCGCAACCCGACGGATCCGGTTATGGTAGTGGACATGGCCAGATTGGCGGGAATGAGTCGAAGTCATTTCCATGCATCGTTTGCTCAGGCCACCGGTGGGTCGCTGTTGGAATATGTGACACGTCTCCGTCTCGGATATGCGGGACGTCTTCTTTCTCTGGGAAATGACTCAATTACAGACGTGGCTTTCGCTAGTGGATTTTCGAGTCTGAGTCGATTTTACGAGGTATTTAAGAACCATTTTCGTATGACACCCAGAGCATATCAGAGCTTGAAGCGTGGTTCAGAAGGCATGTTGAAGTGAATTTATGCTCGAATTAATCCGATCCTCTGTGAAAGCGAAGGTTTGGAAATCTAGGATAGGATGATTGAATTAAGTTTCTCGATCTTATTGTGTGCGTTCCAAACGTTTTTCTATGCAAATAGGAATACTGATCCCATGGTCAACAAGGCATACGTTGAAGGTTCTCGGACTACGGCCGCGGCTAGTTCGGAAAACGTAACAGACTATCCGTCAGTAACAAAAGCAATCGCATCAATGAGAATCCCGTCACCGCGAGGGTAATGGCAAATGTATAGGTTCCCGCAATTGCCGCCGTGTAGCTTAGGGCGGGATCGACAAAGGCAGTGCCCCTTACCATGTCGGTGAGGTTGACGCAGAGCATAGTGGTCAGAGTAGGCCATTCGGCTGCCGCATTGTTAAGATTGACTCGGTCGTAGCTACTCTGGTGTGCCAGATTCGAGGTGAAGTCGTTAGCAACATAGAGAGCGTCGTTGCCACCGGAGGAGTCAGCGCTTCCCCATTGACTCAATCCGAGATTGTCCGTTTTTTTCCTCGAATATAGAGAGCATACGTTCCTGGATCGAGGTTGACACGAATTCAATACGATCTAGCGCATAGGATGCAGGTTGATCAATTGCAATGGTCAGGACGCCCCCCTAGACATTTCGAGTGATTCTTGAGTCATACGTTACGCCAGCCGCGGTAATCGTGTTCTCTGCGATTTGCACCCAAGTTATAGAGGGTTATTATGTTAGAAAAATGGATTCCGATTCAAGCCACTTTGCAGATTTTGCGGATCCTGCGAATAATGGAGAGCGGGGAATCGATGTGGGTGCGTTTCGCCGTAACGATGGTCAAATTGTTTTGGTGGTTGTTAACGACAGTAATAGCAACCGCTTTATGAATCTCTCAGGGCTAACGGGAAGCTGCGCGGATGTTTACGAAGTGTCTCCTTCGAAAAGCGCCTCGGTCGTTTCCTCACTTTCAGTAAACGGCGGTGGCGAGTCCAGTTACGTATTTCCGAAGAAGTCGGTTAATATTATTGTTTGTAAAAATTCAGGATTTTCCGGTGAGTATAAGTTCATTTCGGCTTATAATAATCGCGCTCTTGAAAACCAATACTGGTCGAATTCAAACGGGGGAAACATCGCGATGTATGACTATCTTGGTCAAACAAATCAAAAGTGGATTGTCACCCCGGTTGGAGGGGGTTACTACAAAATCATCAACAAGTTTAGTGGTAAAGCTATGGATGTAGCAGGTTGGTCGACAGCGAATGGTTGGAATATTCACCAGTGGTCGTATGTCGGTGGTAATAATCAAAAGTGGAGATTTGAGGATTCGGGAAATGGGACAATTAATATTGTGAGCAAACTGAGTGGGAAATGTGCGGATATCGAAGATTGGAATTATGGGAATAATGCTAATGTCCAGCAATGGACTATCGGTGACGGAGCCAATCAGAAGTGGCAACTAAGTCGGCCGTAACTTTGGAGAATTTGACTCGGCCGAAATTCCCAGTAGGTATACCTACAGCACGCTTCCTTAGTGGTGCGCTGCTGGAGTTAGTTAACGTACCGTTGCGTTATAAAATTGACGGGGCTGTCCTTCCCTCGTGCCAGTGAGGTCGAGTTAAAACGATTTTGGGGTGTTTGAGGATTCCACTTTCATTATGTAGAATTTGTTGACTGAGAACTTCGGCCCCCATCCTGCCAACCTCGTTGACTCCTTGAATAACGCCAGTCACTTCGGGGTGAACTTTGGGTCTTGCCTCAAGAGTTACAAAAGGGGGGAGATTTTTTTTGAATTATTGGAGAAAAAGATCGATTCGGATAGCCACAGCAAATCACGACTTCAGGTTTGAATTTGCGGCACCAGGTGTGCATCTCGTTGACCATACGAAGTCCAACTTGTAAAGCAGGTACACGCTCCTCTCGAGGCCGAGTACGTAAATCATACTGAAAAGCGCTGATCCACTCGTTTCTGGACTTTTTTCCATAAGCTCCTCAGTAACAAACCCGATCCTACGCTAGCCCTTTGCTCTCAATTTCTGTAGGGCCAATATCATTGCTGCTGTATGATCATCGGAGACACAATGAAGTCCAGGAGTCAAAAGAGTAAAACCATAGGCTACGCTGAGTTAGTGCTCCCACGGCATATCGATGCTTTCCGTGATTTCCATGACCGGGGCAAGAAGTATGCCTCGGCTCTCGAGGATGGTTTCAAAACGCGCAGGGCTAATATTTTTTCGATCAAACCAGATATGCTCTATCTTGAAACTTAGGGTCTTGGCATAATTGCGAGCGCCATAGAAGTAGCGGATATTATTACCTAGCTCGCGATGATTGTGGCTTGTATCGAAATAGGCGAGGAGGCCTCGGATTTTGGATGATTGTTGTCGTCTTACCAATGACATGCTCTCTAAGAAAAGAGGGTCTACTTTGTAGCCTAATTTTTTTGCGATTTCCTGGTTTTTGCTGATTGTCGAGGGTCGTTACGTAGGGCTCTAGATGCAGTCGATTTCGAGACGCCAACAAGCTCTTCAATTTCTTTAAGAGTTGGACCGTTTTTGCGTGCCATAAGAGAAGCGTAACGGTCGATAGAGTAACTAGATCTTCATTGGTTTTCAATATAATGGTCTTGTTGTTACCCTTTTAGAAGCCTCAAGGGAATCTATTGATTAGCAAAAGTCTCAGAGGTTAACAGGTCACTTCTGAATTAAAGCGGGTGCACTTGTTCCCTCATTCCAAATGGGTTGAGTCATGGTGACTCTGGGATCTTCCGGAATACCTACCTGATTATGAAGAATCTGTTCCATAACTACATCGACGCCGATAGCTCCAACTTCTTCGGCGCGTTGACGGATACCTGTATCATTAGGGAATTTTTTCATTTTGACCTCAAGGTTTATATATGAAGGTATACCTTTGTTTTCGTCGTGAAATTTTCGAAAGTAGCGTGTCCCCACACCGGAACAAATGACAGCTTCGGGTTTATATTTTTTATACCAAGATTTCATTTGATTGATGCTCCTCATTCCGAGTAGAAGGGGAGGGACTCGTTCGATGCGCGGGCGCCCTTGTAGGTCCAAGTGAAAAGAGCTTAACCAGAGTTGACGCGATTGCGCTTCCATACGTTCCTCTGTAACGAAACCGATTCGGCGATACCCTTTTTTTCGCAACATCTTCAAAGCAAGCTGCATGGCTTCTGAGTGATCATCCGCAGCCACATGAAGGGGAGGACGCTCTAGAGTGAATCCGTAAGCGACACTTGCAAATTGATCCCATGGCAGATCGAGAGTTTCTGTGAGTTCAAATAGCGGTGCAATGAGGAGTCCCTTAATTCCTCGAGCAAGAAGAATCTTATGGAATCGGCTTTGAGTCATCACTTTCCGATCATACCAAATATGGTCGACTTTATAACCGTAGGTTTTAGCTCGGCGTTGGGCTCCGTGAAGGTATTGAATGTTATTTTTAAGTTCTCTTTGATTGAGGCATCCATTGACATAAGCAAGAGTGCCCCGTATCGAAGGCGCTTCGCGCCTTCGAATCAAAGACATATTTTGGGAAAGAAGCGGGTCAAATTGGTAACCTACTTTTCGAGCGATTTTCTGGATGCGATCTCGAGTTTCTTTAGACTGACGTAAGTCTGATCGGAGCGCACGAGAAACAGTAGCGGTGGAAACACCCGCGATTTCTGCGATTTCTCTTAATGTAGGTCCCTTATTTCCAGACACTTGTGAAATCGTTACACAGATCGATCAGCTGAAACAAGAGAAAACTTAACCAAGCATTTGGAGCTCATCATTCTAACTTTGGCTAACGCATACTAACGGATTAGCAAGAGGATATCTAGAGCTACTTCTTTGTTTGTTATAGATTAATGAAATAATGCAGTCACAAGATTTGCAATTCTCGAAAAACCTGGTTCTGAAAAGGAAACAAAACAATTCACCAATTAATGAAAGCAAAACACGTATCATGAAAAAAATTAGTCTATATATACTATTAGCGCCCCTGTTCCTCAATGTGCTTCTTCCGATGAATGGATTAGCCGTAATCGTTGCTGAAGAGACTTTTAACTATGGGTCGGGAGATCTTAACGGAAGAAGTGGAGGGGTAGGCTGGGCAAATGCATGGGTAGCCAACACCTTCTC
>JBCCKK010000131.1:0-8942 GCA_039027395.1 Verrucomicrobiota bacterium
AGCGATTCGATATTAAGATCCTCTGGGCCAATATCATCGAGAGGTGAAAGAGTTCCTCCGAGAACGTGATAGAGTCCGGGGAATGCGTTGCTCTTTTCTATCGCGATCACGTCTGCTGCGTGCTCAACAATGCAGATCACCGATTGTTTGCGTTGGGGATCTTGGCAAATCTCGCAAAGCTCGCCTTCAGCGAAGAAACCACAAACCTTACAAGGCCGAATGTTTTCGCGAACATCCGTCAGCGCTTCTGCCATGGCCTTGGGTAGAGCAGGCTCGGCTTGCAGAAGGTGCATGGCCATACGCTCAGCACTACGGGGTCCGATGGACGGCAGTTCTTTGAGAACAGCAATTAGGCGTCTGACGGCAGGCGGATAGTCGGCCATGATGGGCTAAGAGGCCTCCTTAGATCAGCCCAGGAGGCAAATTGAGACCCGAAGTTAGCTTGCCCATCTTTTCTTGAGCATCCATTTTGCCTTTATTGACGGCTTCCCGGACTGCGGTCACAACTAAATCTTGCAGCATCTCAGGATCGTCTGCGGCATCTTTGATAAGGTCGGGTGAAATCGTGAGTGATTTAAGTTCTCCTTCGCCATTAGCGACAGCTTTAATCGTTCCTCCTGCCGCCTCGGCTTCGTAAGTCTGTTGGGCCAGTTCCTCTTGCATCTTAGCCATGTCGGCCTGCATCTTCTGGACCTGTTTCATCATTTTCATTGGATTCATGTTGGTTCTCCTAGGTTAAGAGTAGTTTCGTTTCAAGGGCGGGATTTAATTTCCACGATCCTTGCTTCAAATTCTTCTAAAGCCTTGCGGATCAATGGATCATTTTCAAATTCTGCTTTCGAGAGTTGATCAGGGGCAGGGGCCGCTGGCTGCTTTTCTTCTGCTTTTTCCTCTTTGGGAGCAGCCGCTTCGGATGCGTTTGGTGCAGGTGCTTCTTCGGGAGTTGGAACTGGTGCGGGTGTGGGCTCTTCGTGTTCCTCGAGAGTGAGCTTAAGGCGTGTTGAAGGTCCAAATTCTTTTTTGACTTCCTTCTCTAGAATTTGCGAGCCCGAGGAGTTGACCAACGATTGATAAGTATCGCGGGTCGTGATTAGCGTTATATCCAAGAGCTCACTCGATGCATCGTTAATCCGTGTGTTTAACAAAGCTCTTCGTAGGATGAGTTCTTTGGCACGAGCGGACTTACAAACTTTCTGCCAAGCTGCTTCAGCGTCTATGTTGGGTGATGATGGTGCTTCAGGCTCAGGTGCTGGAGAGGGGGTTGAAGCTGGAGCGGGTGAAGGTTCGGGTGTCGGAGCCGCATCTTCTTGAGTCGGCACATTTGCACTTGGTGTGGGTCTTGGCCGTGGTTGTTCGGGAATCGTGATCTTTTCCAGAGGTTGACCTGAGCTTAAGACTTGAATCACCTCTTCAATGGAGACTTTCTCCTTCTGTTGGGCCATGCGAATGACCGCGATCTCAAAAAGCACTTCTTTCACTAGCGCATATCGAATCTTTTCCTCCAGTAAAATGAGTTCATCAATGATAGCCAGAATTGCCGACCTCGAAGGTAGAGGTTCCATGGCTTGGTAGTGATGAAGTTCATTTTCATCCAGCTCTTGCTGAGCAATGTCTGGGGAGATGATGTAGAGTAAAAGATTTCTGAAGTAGCGAAGGAGCTCCTGAGTCAAGCGGCTAAGATCTTTTCCTCGGTTAACAAGTTCGCGGACTTGATGTAGCGCTGGGTCGGCTTTGCCCGCTTGAATCGCTTCAGCCAGGCTCCAAATTTCCTGATGACCTGTTAGGCCAAAAACCTCCAAGACATCTTTTTCTTCGATTTTATTACCGCAGAAGCTGATGAGTTGGTCAAAGGCTGATTCAGCATCACGCATACCTCCCTCTGCATTGCGGGCAATGATTTTCAGTGCAAGCGGATCAACGGTGATACTTTCCTGCTTAGCGATCAGGTTTAACTGCTTGGCAATGTCCTGGTCCGAGATCCGTTTAAGGTCGAACCTCTGACAGCGAGATAAGATCGTAGGCAATACTTTATGGGGCTCGGTGGTAGCAAAAATAAATTTTACGTGAGCAGGGGGCTCTTCGAGTGTTTTAAGCAACGCATTAAACGCAGCTTGGCTCAGCATGTGAACCTCATCAATGATGTAAATTTTGTAGTTCCCGCGGGTTGGGGCGTATTGAACATTGTCCCGAAGCTCACGAATTTGGTCTACATTGTTGTTAGAGGCCCCATCGATTTCGATGACATCCATGCTGCGACCCTCAGCGATTTCGCGGCTTGTTTCTTCCTCGGGGTCAAAGTCAACCCGAGGGCCATCTTGAGCATTGAGAGCTTTTGCTAAAATTCGAGCTGTCGACGTTTTGCCGATACCTCTAGGACCGACAAATAAGAAAGCATGAGCGATACGGCCTGTTTCAATTGCATTGGTTAACGTGCGCACCACGTGATCTTGACCAATCAACTCAGAAAACGTCTGAGGACGGTACTTTCTGGCCAAAACTTGATAACTCACAGCCCGTCAAGATAGAGGTGTGCCTACAAAAGGGAAACATTTTCCTAAAGTAATTCCCAATTTGCGACTTAGGAGACTCTTTTCTGGGGCAATATGCGAGGTAATAGCAGTAAAGCGGGTCCCGCTACCATAAGGCAGATCCACGGATTTACTCCGAATCCGATCGGGAGAAATCCAAATAGAGCAGACCAAGCAGCTGCAATCAGCGCGTAGGGGAGCTGAGTTCGGACGTGGTCCAGTGGTTCTACGTCGCAGGCGATTGATGACACAATTGTAGTATCACTGAGAGGCGAGCAGTGATCGCCGAATACGGCACCACTGAAAACAGCTCCAACAATCCACGCTACATAGGAAGGGTCGCCGCCTGGGTCTAGAGCAATAGCTGCTGGGATAGCAAGAGGAGTGAGAATACCCATCGTTCCCCAGGAAGTTCCGGTGAAGAATGAAATGAGAGCACCACAAAGAAAAACGATTAAGGGCAAAAAGCTAGGGGATAAGGTTGTTTGGAGAAGCTGGGCCAAAGACTTGGCTGTATTAAGGTCTTTTAAGGTGCTGCCTAAGGCCCAGGCAGCCAGCAAAACGGTTAAGGGTTTCGCCATTTGCATGGCTCCTTCCCAGAAAGCGGAGTCTAAATTCCGAACAGATTCTTTGATGAAAAGCCAATGAGCTGCAATTGCCCAGGCGACGGATCCGAGAGAGACGATCAATAAGACCAATGCAGAATCAGCGTGGCCAATGACTTCCATCCAACCCGCGTTCTCTGGAGCGAGAGATCGGCCATTCCACCAGAGCCCGACAAATAGGCTCGCGATTAGAAACGCCAAGGAGCTTAAGGCAGCAGTGATTCGCATTGGACCACGGTCAGGCGGTGTTCCAGAAGGTATTTCCGGCTCTGAAATCGGTTTTTTCGTTACCGCTACGGTAGCTCTTTCTTCGCTGGTTTCCATGCGTTTCATGGGGCCGATGATCCAGCTTTTTTGAATGACCGTTCCCACTAGAAGAAGACTGAAGAGGCAATAAAAGTTAGCAGGCCACGATTGGAGAAATATTGGGTAGGGGGATCCATCAATTCCAGCAACTGAGAGGCCTTCTCGGATCATAGAAAGTTGGTAAGCGATCCAGGTGGAAGCAAGCGCTAAACAAGCAACAGGTGAGCTCGTTGAATCAATGATATAGGCAAGGCGAACCTTCGAAACTCCGTAGCTTTTGGCTAAGGGGCGGGTCAATCTCCCAACGAGCAATGCATTGGCTAATCCGTCAAAGAAGCAAAATATTCCGAGGTAGAATGCGGTGCGTTCGATTGTTTTTCCTGCCTCCTTGGATTTCTTGAGAAAAAACTGGGCAAGAGCTTGTAGGCCTCCTCCCTGTTGTAAAATTCCAGCGAATCCTCCCAAGATGAGTGTGAAGAATAAGATGCTAATGTTCCAGGAGCCAGCAACGGTTGCTAGAAAGTGGTCTTTGATCAAATGGGGAATCGTGTTGAGAGGAGTCTCAAGATTTAGATAAAACGCACCGCAAATGGCCCCGAAGGTGAGTCCGAGGGCTGGACGTTTAAAAATGAGAACAAAAATTAAAGCAGCGAAGCTTGGCCAGAAGGGAAGTGCTTCGCTCGCCCCCGGAAAAAAGGGAAGGGCGAGGCTAAAGAGCGCAAGGAGGCCAAGGCCAATGGATGATTTCATCTTAGGTTTTTGAGCAGTCGCGAATAGCCTCAAGAACGGCCTTGTTGATTTCTTGCCCCAACTCAAGGTTTCTCAATGGAAAGTTTTCGTTAGGGGAATGGATTTGGCAATCGGGCAAGGCTAAGCCAAGCAGTAGGCTATCAACCCCTAAGATTTCTTTGAAATCGGACACAATCGGAATGCTTCCGCCCTCTCGGATTACGGCAGGTTCTTTGTTGGGAATTACTTTTTTGAGAGCGTCGCGAGCCGCTTTGCCAAAACCGGTGTTCGGGTCAACAAGATATGGGTCACCACTGTGCCCCTTTTCAATTTCAAGTTTAACCGCAGACGAACACTGTTTGCGGAAATGGTTTTCTGCTTTCTGAAGAATATCATCTGATATTTGGTTAGGAACTAAACGAAACGAAATCTTCGCCTGGGCTAGGCTCGGGATAACCGTTTTAGACCCTTCACCCTGATATCCTCCATAGAGTCCATTTAGTTCTGCAGTCGGGCGTGCCCAGGTCTGTTCAAATGCTGAGTATCCAGGTTCACCGAATAGTTCGGGAGCTCCTGAGAGTTCAATAAACTCGTGATCGTCTAAGGATAGCTTTTTCCAGGCATCCCGCTCCCAACTGGAAAGTGGTTCAACATCGTCATAGAACCCATCGATATTCACACGGCCTTCAGAGTCGTGAAGCGATGCCACAAGTTTAGAGATTTCGGAAAGAGGGTTAGCGATTGCTCCGCCAAAAATACCAGAGTGAAGATCTTTATCTGGACCCGTGAGACTCAATTCCAGGCAAGCAACTCCCCTTAGTCCGTAAGTAAATGTTGGAGTTTCGGGGGCAATCATTCCCGTATCTGAAATGAGAACAACATCACATGCGAGATCTTCTTTGTGTTCTTTGAGGAAAGGAGCCAAACTCGGGCTTCCGATTTCTTCTTCACCCTCGATCAAAAAGATAATATTCACTGGAAGACTCCCGTTTTCTTCCAGCTGAGTTTGGACGCCTAAAATATGGGAAAGGATTTGCCCCTTGTTGTCTGTAGCTCCACGAGCGTAAACAATCTCCTCTTTGACAAGTGGTTCGAAAGGAGGCGAGTCCCAAAGCTGAATCGGGTCCACAGGTTGAACGTCGTAGTGGCCATAAATCATTACGGTTGGTAAATCGGGTTTATGATCATTCCGGGCAACCACGACAGGGTGCCCGCTGGTTGGGTGAACCTGGGCATGTAATCCGATGGATGAAAGTTTGTTCGCTAACCATCCGGCACAAGCTCTCACTTCGTCATGGTTATCGGGATTGGTCGAAATACTGGGAAATCTTAAAAGCGCTAGGAAATCGTGAAGATGCTTGGAATTCATAAAGTGGTTTGCAATTCTTTAAAGAGATGGAATATTGCTCAGGATCACGCGTCTGACAATGCGTAATCACAACAATTAACTTCATTCAAAACTATTTATTATGCCAAAAATACCCGAAACCTTCCCCGAATTCAGCCTCGAACGTTTGCTAACAACGGTGTTTCAGCCTGAAGGTGGCGAACGCATCTGCGTGATGATCGACCTTGAGAAGCCTGAAGATATCAAAGACTTTAAATTTCTCGATGATGAATCACTAACCATTCAGCGCTATGCGCACGATATTTTCTATAAGCAACTCAAAGGAGGTGAGGTAGCCCAGAGGCTCAACTTCAAGGGGGGAGAGATCTTCGCCTATGAGATGTCGGGTGGCAGTAATCTTGATTACTCCGATGAGGCACATACTCCGGACGGGAGTGTCCTCAGTTTCGAGAAAGATATCTATCCGAATTATGACATTATCCTTTGCATTAGTACCTTTTCGGCGACTGCTCCGCTGACAGCACATGCAAAGAAATACGGATTCCGGGGAGCTACCCTTCATGGATTAAACGAAGTGATCATTAACAGTGGACTTGCAGTTAATTACGAAGAGGTAAGTGCCGAAGCTGAGAAACTCCGCCTAGGAATGACGAAGTCGGACTGGGTTGAAATCGATTACGCGGTCGAGGGTGAAACATACACCCTCAAATTGATCTTGAATCAGCAAGAAGCGCAAAAAAGTCATGGTTTGTGTCATGGAAAAGAACCAGACGTGGCTAACTTGCCGGCAGGAGAAATTTACTTTGTTCCCGAGGGAGCCGAAGGCGCATTCCCTATGAAGTATGAGGATGGGACGATTGGTTTGATGCGGGTGGCAGGAGGGCGGGTAATCAAGGCAACCCTGATCAAGGGTGAGCTTCAAACAATCAGTGATCACCAGAATAAAATCATCAACGATCCGGTTACCGGTGAAATTGGCGAGTTGGGATTTGGAACTCAGTTGCTCCCATTTTCAGGTCGTGACATCCAGGATGAGAAAGTTCGGGGAACGATTCATGTGGCCACGGGACGCAGTGACCATCTTGGAGGACACTTAACGCCCGACCTCTTTAAGGAAGCTCAAAATGCAACGCATGATGATATTCTTTTTGCTCCTCACAAGACTCCTGAAATTGAAATCCCTCAAGTTCGTATGCACCGCAATGGCGAAACGATTGTACTGATCGAGAATTATGAGCCATCACCCTACATGGATGGGTTGGTTGGTGTTGAAGGTGAGCTGGTAACCCAATCCTGATTCGGGATTGGGCGCCCGAACGCGCACAAACAATGGCCGCAGCATATTACGAGTCGGATAAGATTTTATCCGAATATCTTTTGTTCCACTACGGATGGAATGAAGATGTGATGCCCTATGGATTTGGGCCTCAAGGAGCATTCGATTTCCCCTGGCGATGTGCTGAAGTGTTACTTTCAATGCTTCCGGATACGAATGATTCTCGAGCATTAGATCTTGGATGTGCCGTGGGCCGATCATCATTTGAATTGGCGCGTAAATGCCGAGAAGTCGTGGCCATTGACTATTCCTCTCGATTCATTGATGCAGCAAATTATCTAAAGGAAGCTGGTGAATATTTTTACCGACGAGTTGACGAAGGTGAAAACACGACGCCTTTGATGGCACAAGTTCCCGATGGGATTTATCGCCAGCATGTTCAATTTCAAGTAGGAGATGCGTGTGCGTTGCCGGAAGACTTAGGTGAGTTTGATTGTGCTATGCTTGCAAATTTGTTGTGTCGCTTGCCAGATCCGAAGTTGTGCTTATCCCGAATGTCCACATTAATTCGTTCTGGGGGCCATTTGATGATAACAACACCTGGAACATGGACGGAAGAGTTTACACCCAAGGAAAATTGGCTAGGCGGCTATGAAAGGGAGGGAGAGCCCGTTTCCACGGAAGATGGACTCAGAGACTGTTTGGACAATAACTTCGAACTTATTCGAGCAGGTGATATGCCTTTCATGATCCGTGAGCATGCCCGTAAATATCAGTGGACGGTTGCTCGAATGACCCTTTGGCAAAGGCGATAGTCTTTAGGAAAACTGGGAGGGGGTCATTTGTCAAAGAAGAGGAAAAAGCTGGAACTCGATCATCCCACAGATGCACTTAACAATGCATTCTCTGGATTAGATATCCAGGGACTGGATCCAGGACCATCAGAGTGTTCCGATACAACCGAGCCAGAATTAGCTCTCAAAGAAGGTAAGAAGGAAGAGCTCATTCAACGCAAAGAAACGGCTCACCGAGGTGGTAAAACGGTTATCATTGTGTCTGGCTTCTTAGATTCTCGCTCCGATGAAGAGTTAGCTCAATTAGCTGCTAGGCTTAAGAAATCATGTGGATGCGGAGGAACTCTAAAAGATCGAGAAATTGAGATTCAAGGAGAGAAAGCAGCCGAAGTAGCAAACTTTCTTCGCAAAGATGGATTTAGGCCACGAGGAGTTATTCAGTAGCGATGCAAGACTCACGTGATTATTGGGATCAGCGTTACCTGAATGACGATACACCTTGGGACGAAGGGGCTCCGTCGCCACCACTTCGAGAGTTCCTAGCCAAACGTGCCGTTTCAGGGAAAGTATTAGTGCCTGGATGTGGAATGGGCCATGATGTGAGAGCGTTAACGTCTCAAGGAGCGGATGTTGTTGGCTTAGATATTTCGCCGGAAGCTATCTATCGGGCACGGATGGAGACTCGAGCGGAAGGTGAACAATACGTCTGCGGAGATTTGTTTTGTTTGCCTCAGGTGATGGAAAGGACTTTTGATTTGGTTTTTGAGCATACTTGCTTTTGCGCGATTGATCCCGAGTTGCGAACTAGTTACGTCAAGGCTGTCAGAGAGGCATTAAAACCGTCCGGGCAACTTCTGGCTGTGTTTTTTATGAATCCGGCCGCCGAGACCGGGCCTCCGTTTGGCGCTACCTTAGAGGAGCTTGATCGGTTGTTTGGTAAGCATTTTGATCTCGAGGAAGACTATATTCCTGAGCAGTCATATCCTGGTCGAGAGGCTCGGGAACGAGTTCGACTTTACCGTCTTAGGGGTATCTAAAATTTAGATATCTAGTGATTCGATATGGCGATGCCGTGGATAGCGGATCCGCTCAACAGCATCTTGAACTTCTTTTGGAGGTGCTGGAGTGAAACGTGTGACGAGTAAAGTGACTGTGAAGTTGAGCAACATTCCCAGCGTGCCGATTCCTTGAGGGCTGATTCCAAAGAGCCATTCGTCAGGGCCCGCCGCTTTGTTTACGAAACGAAAGTAGATGATGTAAGCGCCAGTGAAGATGATACCGCTAAGCATGCCTGCAATGGCACCCTCTCGTGATGTTCGTTTACTAAAGATCCCTAAAATAATCGCAGGAAAGAAA
>JBCCKK010000132.1:0-8942 GCA_039027395.1 Verrucomicrobiota bacterium
ATACCTCCCCGTTCTTGGGGGGTTTCTCCAATTACTTTTACAACCGTTTAATAAACCCCCTCCTGCGGCCACTCGGTGCGCGGGCTGGGGGGGGGGGGGGGGCCGAGGAGCGCAGGTCGCCAATGGTCATCTTTGAAATCGGGATTCGACCAATGGGTGCGATTGGCTCCCAAGCCTGTGGGTTCAGCTCTCCAGCTGGAATCACTCTTCAAATTTAGAGTATTTCCGGAAATAAATGTGATTTCTCCGTCCAAGAGAAACTTAGCCGGTGCCGTGCGAGTTTCGATTTCGACAGCAAGGATATTTGTTCCCTTTTTTAAGAACGGAAGGATGTCGATGTAGATCGGAAATCGGTAGGTTTCGTGGCCATCCCATTGATATTCCCGAGGGTAATTAAGCATCAATAGCGGTGTTGAATAGACCATGATTTGACCTCGTTCACTCAATCCATTTTGTAATGGGCGGGTCGGGCGATAGAGAAAGCTGCGGCTTACGGTATTTCCGTTAATCGTAATTTCGTAAGCATCGCGAGCTGCGATCAATACCCAGGCCTGTTTCGGCGTTTCTGTAAAATGAATCGTTTTGCGAAAACACCCAGAATACGTCTGAGGCGTGTCAGCTTGGATCCACGATGCCTCTGGATGAACCGTTCGGATGGGAAGCGTAAAATCGAAGAAGGCACGCATCAGCGAGTAGCCCAAGAGAATACTAAGTGTTATCAAGGCCAAGATGAACAGACTGCGGCTGGCAATTGTGTAAAGTGTGTAAGCTGGAACATCGGAAAGTTTCATAGATGTTCAGTCTTCTGATTCAGGCGAGCATACTTCAGGTTATCACGTGCCATGGCAATAACTGGCTTCGGAGATAGCGCGTTAAAGTAAGGGTAAACTGTTTCCATGCGAGTAACGAGAGACTCAAGCTCAGTAAGGTTTTCGTTTCGCAGGTGGATGAGTTGCCCGACGTAGTTGGCTTTTAATGAGCAAGGGTCTAATTCAAGAATGAGGTTTAGGCGACGTTCCGCAGTCAACAACTGGTGGGAATTCCAATCGTGAATCACAGACCTCAGTAGACCTCGAACTGCCTCTCGTTGATATCCAGAACCGGGATCTGTCTGCAATGCAATCCGTTCGAAGTATTTCTGTGATTGTTGATAGAGACCTTCTTTTTCAAGAAGAAACGCTTGGTAGATACCTGCTTGCGGGGTTTGAAATCCTAGCTTTCGATGAATGATTCCTTGTTGAATTATAAAGAAAGAATCTTGCTTTAACACGGGAAGAAAGTCTGAAGAAAGAAGGAGATATCTTTCGGCTTGCTGGTAGTTTCCTTTTTGGAAATGGGTGTGGGCTTTACCAATGCTCCAAGCACTTCCGGTTATACTGGTTATTGTTATGGATATAGGTATAGCAAGGCATAGGATCCAGAGAATGAGCGATTTACTCATTACCAAAATGGATAGATCTTCTGTTGCACGAATACCGAAAATCCAAAAGCAAACACTACCCATCCAAGCCAAAAACCAGCCCTTGGATACGAATTGGCAGAAAGCATCGGTGAAGCCTGCCCAAACGATCCATTCAGCTAGCCTTCCCCACTGGAGTAGAGAAGGAATGGATTTCGGTATGGTGACAACACTGTTGAAACGAAAGTTATCAACGACGTAGATATCTCGGTAATTTCCGGTTAACCGTTCTTCCTGCGCAGTAAAAACATCACCTCCCAACCAGCTCAGATTTTTGTGCTGCTGTTGTAGCCAGCTTGCTTGTCCCGATAACTCGGGTTCAAAACGTAAAAGAAATGCGGGGAATGTAAGTAGAACTATAGTAATCAAAATTCCGAGATAGGCGAACACAGATTGTTTGAACCAAATACCTAAGGCCGAGAGGCCTAGAAGGACGGTGATGACTAATTTAAATATAAAGGAAACCGAGGTCTTCGAGCAGACGACTTCTCCATCCATAAAGTCTTCTGGAACCTCGATCCATTGAGCTATAAGAGCTCCAAAAAAGCAAAGATATCCAACCAACAGTGTTCCCCAAATAATAAGGGAATGAAGCGTTAGGTTAAATTTCATGGATTAGAAGTTACGAGGTCGGGTGACTGCAACGAGCTATATACAGGTCCTTCGACAATCCGGATTGAATCTCCTTCTTCTAAAGTGTGCTGGCCGTTGGTTAGAACCACCGTGCTCTCGGTGATTCCATTTTTGATTTCAATCCATCCCTTTTCCATAATGCCAAATGGAACCACCTTAGATGCCCAGCCTTCAGCGGTAAGGTGATGAATCACGCCTCTGCCTGCAGATCGAGATGTGACAGATTCTAAAGGAACTGCAACGACTGTTCTCTGAGTTTCGATTTTTGCAAATCCGGTCATTCCGGGTGTTAGCTTTGATTCGAGGTCCGATTCGTCTATCGAGATACGAACTTTGAATGTTGAAGGCCACTCGGGGGCTCCCGTTCCTCTGGGCCGTATTGGCCGGTTGGCCTCGGGGCCACCTTGGTTGAACGTAACAACCGGAATGATTTTGGTGACTTTGCCTCTCAGATCATGATGAGGAAGGGCTTCCAGGTGAACAATTGAAGTATCACCTTCAGCAACATGATTGAGAGCTGTTTGATCAAGGTGTGCTTCAAACCAAAGATCAGAAGCAATAACGAATGCGGGCTTTCCAGTGTCTTGGTTGTATTCTGCAGGCTGGATTAATACACGCTCGATTATACCATCGCAAGGTGCATAGATTTTATAGTCTTTGAATTCAAGGAGGCGATGTTCCAATGCATTCGTTGCCTCCTGGATTGCGTTTTCAGCAATACGTCGACTTTTGGGCTGGCCACGCGAAGACATATCGAAATTGAATTGAGCTTCTGCAAGTTCGGCTTCCGCGACGATGATTCGCTTTTGTAGCTCTAGAAGTGTATTCTTGGGGATGGCTCCTTTTTTAACGAGTTTGATGTAGACCTGCTCTTCTTCCTTGAGGATGGCCAAGTGTTTGGAGGCTGCTGTCTTTCCGATTTGATCTTTTTCGGGGCGTTCCTGGGCTAGAACATAAGCTGAGCCAATTTCAACTCGTGACAGTTCGGCTTTGGCGGTTTCAACAGCAAGTTTTGCGGAACGTAGCTTGATCTCTATTTTGGATGTATCGAGGGTTGCTAAGAGTTGGCCTCTCTTAACCGTGTCACCCTCTTCGACATGAACGGACAAGATTCGTGCTAGTGGAATAATGGGAACGAGTACATTCTGAGTCGCAAAGTAACCTTCTCCGATTAATGTCCGAGTCAACACCTTGGGTTCAGCACGTGCTGTTTCTACATTGAACTTACCACCTAATTGTCGGTTCAAATTCGCATAACCTAGTTTGGACGTATACATTCGGTTTTCTGGCTGTTGATAGGCCGGCCAGAAAATCTTTATGAGAATAGCAAGACCAATGCATCCACAACCGATAACGGCTGCAAAATATAGTCGGTTTTCCAACAGCCATTGTTTAATGGTCTCGGGAGAGAACTTCCAATTATCAAAGAGCTGTTGGAGAAAGGATTTCATGAAGCCAAATTTTCGGTCGATTTAGGTGCTTTAACGACGTACTGTTTGAGCGAAATGCTCCAACACAGTGATAGGCATAGAAGTTCGACACATATCTGAGTAAATCTCCAAAGCAAAGACGCGATTAGAGCCAGTTGTACTGGCATAATGGGGGCAAGTAACCCGGTGATTCCAGCTTCCCGGATACCGATACCAGCAGGGGCGCCGATAGCTAAAAACCCGGCAAGCCATCCTGCTGAGTTGACTCCGATTGCAGTAGCCAGGGAAATGGGTGTATCTGAAACGGAAAGGAGAATGAAATAGAACGCGAGACCGTTGAGGCTACACATGGCGATGTAGTAGACATAGGTAAAAGCCATCATTTTATAGTCAGGCTGCTTTCGAATAACGGATCTAAAGGATGCAATAAGTCGCAGAACTTTTTTTGCGATTAGGGAGCCTGGAAACTTGGCCAGTAGGCACGCCGCGAACGCAAAGGCAGCTAAACCGATGAAGAAAAATGTGATACTCCACTGAATGACGGTATATACTTCTAGACCAAAATCGAGAGCACCAACCAAAAGACCAATGCTAGCAGTTGTAGTCCAAGCTGCGATGGTGAGACCCAGTTCAATAGTTAGACTTAACGAGGCCGTCATGGTTGGGATGCCTCGTTGTTTGGCTTGAGCTGCTCGAGAAAAATATCCCCAAATGCTTCCTGGAAGCCAACGTAAAGCTTCCGATAGCCACCAGATGCGAACACTCTCCCAAAAAGAAAGGTGAATATGAAGTGATTTTAAACAGAGCCCCCATCCATAAGCATTCCAAACCCGATAGAGGACAAGTAAGACAATAGCGATACAGAGAGGGCCAGTTTTGATTAAAGGAATATATTCAACGAGTGAATTTCCATTTTGTTGAAATGCTTGGGCAATAAAAAATACGACGAGAATTCCAAGTGCCACATGGATAAAAGGGCTCCATTTTTTCATCTTCGTAATTCCTCAACTTTGTGTTGGAAAAACCGGCTGTGAGCCGAGTTCGCATGGTTCGAGGTCTGACTGTATTTGATTCATTCTAACTTTGTAGAAATACGCTTCATTGACTCTGATAATTCGATCCCAATCGAAATAGTTTAGGGCAAAGTCTCTCCCAGCTTTGCCAAGAGATTCTGCGAATTTAGTGTCTTCTAGAAGTTCGAGCACCGCATCAGCGAGTTCCTCTTCATCTTTTTCTTCAACGAGAAGGCCTGTCCTATTGTGCTTAATCACATCGATAATACCGCCAACTCGAGAGGCGACGACGGGTTTTGAATTGAGAAGTGCTTCAATCAGAACAACACCCAGACCTTCCGTATCACCACGGCTATCAAATATAGCAGGGTGGACGTAGATGTCGCACATCTGATAGAGAACACTTAATTCTTGATTAGAAACGAATCCCAAAAAGTGAACATGTTTGGAGATGCCGAGTTCCTCAGTTAATCGCATCCACTTTTGTTTTTGATCTCCTTCCCCTGTTATTTTTAGCTGAACGTTTTTCTTTTCAAGAATTCGGGGAAGACTTCGTAAGAGAATATCCACGCCTTTTCGTTCAATCAGCCTTCCACAAAACAAAAGGGAGGGTATCGCCTCCGGATCATCAGTCTTCTTATCGATTTGAGCAATGGACCTGAGGCTTGAGCCGTAAGGGATGACTTTAACCGATCGATCACATACTTTGAGGATTTCATTTTTAGTGTGAGAGCTATTACAGGTAACCCCCTGCGAGCAGTTAAGAAACCAGTGCAGGACAAGCTGAACTAGCGGAAGTTTTCGGCCAAGTGCAAGTTCAGCGCCGTGGCATGTTGAAACGATGGGGGCATGGTTGATCCACTGCATGGCCAAACCAAAAAAGCCATGAGGGAAGGGCCAATGAACATTGATAATATCAAAATTTTTCTTTCGCGCTAACCTGAAGGCTCCAATCATTCCAAAAAAGATGTAAGGAATTACAAGGAGAGCTTTTGGAGATCTCCGAACTTTGTTTGTAGCTCCTTCATCATGAGTCAGAGTTTCCAAGACTTTGGGTGCATACCTAAAACGTTCAACGGTGACTCCATCGATCTTATGGCTAGTCAAACCTTTGTATGCTGGAGCATAAACGGTAACATTGTGGCCGATCTCCTCCATTCGATTGACATATTCTCGAAGCCAAGGAACTTGTTCATCCTCTTGGAACCTGGGGTAAGTTGAACCCACAACACAGATATTCAGTTTTTCGGTTGGACTGGCTTGCTTCTCAAAGTTCATGATTAATCTCCTTTAGGTTTAAGAATTAAATCGCATGTTAGATGCCAACTCGTTTGGATTCTTTGATCTCTTCTTTAAAAAGATTTTATCTTTGTTTTTTTTTAATTAAGCGCTCTAGAAATATAGATTCTTCGGAAAAAAGTTCAGTATAGTGGTATGCTTAAGCAGAATAATTTACTGCCCTGACTTCCTGGTAAGGGGTGTAATTTCTTTAAAGAGTAAGTGAACATCTCCGCGGCTTCGGGCATATTCTAAAGCAGCCCTTCGCTGCAAATAGTGAACATTGATTAAATCGAATTCGACCCGAGCAAGTTGGTTCAAGGCGTCGATGCTTTCCTGATTACTGGCCAGTCCTGTTGAAAAGCGGTCTTTAGCTAAGACGTACTCTTCTTCGGCAAGATCTACTTTTCTCCGAACAATATCATTCTGAATTCGCAGGTTAGAAATATTAGTTCGGCTTATCATAATCTGCCGTTTGATCTCGCCTTGAATACGTTCAAGATCATACTCGGATTCTCGAATACGCGAACGGGCCCGCTCCGCCCTAGCTTGAGCCTCGAGTCCATCAAAGATGGGCATGCTAACAAGGAAAAGAGCTCGATATTCTGGAATCGTTGTATCGGGAAGGTAGTCGTCACCTCCATAACCATATTCACCATAAAGTGTTAGTGTCGGATATAGACGAGCGACCGCGGCATTCTTTACGGCCGTGTTTTTGATTATTTCTATTTCAGCACGCCGTAGATCGACTCGGTTTCCGTAGCTATAAGCAAGCACCCAATTAAGGTCTTCCTCAAGCGTTGTTCTTGGAGAATTATAGGCTGTCAGTGAGAGTGGGCGCTCCAGTCCCCAGTTTAAGATACCCTTTAGTCGAAGAGCGATATCGGAAAGAAGCGTGTTCTGGCTAATAAGGGCTTCCTGCTCGTCTGAGATTTTGACTTGGGCTCGAATTAGATCAATTTTCGAAGCTACACCGCTGTCGAATTGGTTGCTGGCAATCGTTTCAAGTTCTTGTGCCCGAGAAATACTTTTTCGGATGATTAGTGATTCCTCATAGGCTCTCCAGAAGTCAAAGAATGTAATGGCTGAAGCATTTAGAATGAGTTGAGTCTCAATTTTTTCTGTATATTCGGCGATTTCGTATCGCCGTTTCATCGCATCAAAGTCGTACCATTTGTTAATATCAATAATTGGTACCACACCTAAAACTTTGGCATTCGAGCGATCATAGGGACCTCTACGTTGAAATCGGACGTTTGAGTCTGAAGCCGAGCTAACGTCTGAGACCTCTTGACGGTAGTTCCATGAGTACTGCACCTCTGCCTTAGGGAGCATGCGAGCTCTTTCCTGATACACATTTTGTAGTGCTTGTTGAATGCCTTCTCGTTCAATGAGGACTTCCCAGCTCTCCCGCTCGATGATCTCAAGGCAATTGCGAAGTGTTAGACTGTGGTTACTTGTTTTTCCTGGAGCTAATTGTTTTGACTTGGGAGTAATATCTGTCGGAGTAACAAAATCTGTAAGAATCGGAGTGGCTGTCTCTGGTGTTTCTCTCGGGTTGGCGCATAAGTCGGAGGTAGCTCCCAAGAGTAAGCTTAGGATTATTGTTACCGTGAGGTTGATCCCGCTCATGCATAAATCAGCCTAGATAAATGCTAGTTAGGGTCAAACGCTCTACTTAGCATTGGCTTTGAGTAGCCTGTAAAATTTACAACCGAGGACTAGTTTCCTCGCCGAATTCCCGATAGATCGATCTGCTGCTTTAACATTCCCGAGAAAACAGGTGTTTTACTTTTGTCGACTTCTTTGATCTGAAAGACTGTGTCATTGCTAGGCAAATTGTAGTCCAGTAGGTGCTCATCCTCGATACCTAAGACGGGAGCTTGTGACTCGATTTCTTTAGATATGGGCATTTCCCAATGGTTTTTCATGCGATAGTGCAGAAAGAGTTCCATGGACCAGCCAATACCAACAAGAGGAATGACGCTTGCCCAAAAAGCGGTTCCCAGCATGGCAAGATAAACGGTTCCAAAAACGAATCCTGAAAATAGGAAAAATGTCCCAAGTAATGCAAGAGTCATTGCCATGGCTCCCAGACAGTGTGATGGACGTTCCCGAAAGTTTCTAAGGAAATAGATAGTCCACATATCCATGAATCCCCGGAGAAATCGTTTAACGCCATACTTGCTAACTCCATGAAGTCGAGGGTGATGTTGAACGATAATTTCAGTGGATCGATAACCGTGAATCTTCCCTAATGAAGGGATCATTCGGTGCATTTCGCCATAAAGGCGAACGTCCTTAACCACCGCCGCACGATAGCATTTGAATCCGCAATTGTGGTCGTGTAACTGCACACCTGACAGGTTGCTCAACATTCGATTGAAGACCCGGCTTGGAAGTACTTTATGCCATGGATCGTAACGTTGTTGCTTCCATCCGCTGACGACATCATACCCATCTTCGATTTTTGAAACAAAGCGCGAGATCTCTTTAGGATCGTCTTGAAGGTCGGCGTCCATGGTAAAGACCAGATCTCCTGTTGCTTTTTTGAAGCCGACAGCAAGTGCATTCGCTTTCCCTTGGTTCGAACGGAATTGAATTCCAATAACCTGCTGAGGCTGTTTATTGGCCAAATAGGAAATTTCATCCCAACTGGTGTCCTGGCTGCCATCGTCAATGAAGATGACTTGGTGCTCGATACCGAGACGCGACATAGCTGCTGATATTCTAAAATAGAGTGTGCGAATCGTTTTCTCTTCATTCATTACGGGGATTACAAAACTTACAAGTTTTGGTTTCATGACATCATCCTTTCTTCAAACGGTTTTGCTTTTTTTGTGATCGAGTGGTTTAGATAATCGATCCTTTCTAACATAGTGTTAGTAACGCATTAACGATGCCAACTGGTAGTTGAAGAATGATAAAATCTGTAAGGCACTGATCCTAATTGTGTTAGGAGTATTAGCCGAGCGGGCTTGATACGAATCTAAGAAAAGGAAGCCGTAAATCTTAGAAAACTTTGGAAGAAAGACTGAATTTTTTTCAGTCTAGAAGCTAGCGTAACTGATAGCGCTTCATTTTATTATAGACGGATTTTTCGGTAACACCGAGGCGGCGCGCCGCTTC
>JBCCKK010000133.1:0-8879 GCA_039027395.1 Verrucomicrobiota bacterium
CATGGGAGCACCATTGACTCCCCATCGCTCCCCCCTGTAACATTATGGGAATGACTGATAGCTCCATTTTAATCGCACAGGAATCAGAATCTGCTTTTGTTAAGGTAATTGGCAAAGGTTCTTTCAAGAATGCTAAACTTCTTAAAGACTTTTCAGAAACTGTGCGGAAAGAGGGTATCACCCGCTTCATTCTTGATCTGCAGCTGTGCAAACATATGGACAGCACATTCATGGGAGTGCTAGCCGGACTAGCAAGTGAGCAAAAGAAACACGAAGGCGACCCGCCAAAAGTGGTTCATCTAAGTGGACGTAACCGTGAACTCTTGGAAACCCTGGGCTTGGATAAAGTTCTCACGCTTGGGGATGACAGCGAAGAGGGTTCGGACAAAGACTATGAACAGCTCAAGACCCTAAACGAGGAGAGTAAAGAAGAGGCCGCGAAAACCATGCTTGAGGCTCACGAGAACCTAATTGAAGCCGATCAGCGCAACGCCACAAAGTTTCAGGATGTTGTAAAATTCCTGCGCCACAAACTCGATTCTCAATAGTCTTGCATTAGCCTCCGATCCTAGCGCCATTGACAGCGCCATAATCTTGGATAACCTTAGCGGCTTATTTTAAGAAATAAGCGCTTTTGGAAACCGATACGAAAATTTCATTGAGAGCGACTTAGGAACTGCGTATGGAACAGACAATGAGCAAAGACGAAGAAACAGCACAGACCCCACTTCCGGAATCTGAGGCTTCCGCCTCGAATTTCAACCAAGACAAGCCAAGCCCGAAATATGAGCTTGTTGACGGTGGAGCCTGGAAAGAAGCGCAGAATGCTCTAGCAGAAATCGCCTCACTCAAAGACCGAATTGCACGCTCTCAGGCTGAATTTGAAAACTCCCGCAAACGCCTACAGCGTGAAAAAGAAGACGCCGTCCGCTATGCTAACCTTTCACTTCTGGAAACTCTCCTACCGGTTATCGATAACTTTGAACTGGGACTGCAAGCCGCAGATACCGCGACAGACAGCAAGTCGATCGCCATGGGCATGAAAATGGTCAAAACTCAGCTCGACAAGTTTCTTGAGGAATGTGGTGTCGAGTCAATCGATGCCATGGGTCAGAGCTTCGACCCCAGTTTGCACGATGCCGTTTCTCAGAAAGCCTCATCGGAACATGAAGAAGGCACGGTGATTGAACAATCTCGCAAAGGCTACAAACTACGTGATCGACTGATCCGCCCTGCTAGTGTTGTCGTCGCAGAAGCACCTAAAAGCTAAAAAGAAGTCACTTTTATGGCCACCACTAAGCGCGATTACTACGAAGTTCTAGGAGTCACCTCTTCCGCTTCCGACGAAGAAATTAAGAAAGCCTATCGCAAACAGGCTCTCAAATACCATCCTGACAAAAATCCGGATAACAAAGAAGCTGAGGAGAAATTTAAAGAACTGGGTGAGGCCTATGAAGTTTTGAGCGACCCGGAGAAAAAGGCTGCATATGATCGGTTTGGTCACCGTGCCTTTGAACAAGGCGGGTTCTCTAATGCTGGAGGTGCTGGCGGAGGATTTCACGATCCTTTCGATATTTTTCGAGAAGTCTTTGGCGGCGGTGGTGGTGGCGGAAGTGTTTTTGGCGATATATTTGAAGAAGCCTTCGGTGGTCGCGGTGGTTCCGCTCGTCATGGTCGCGGATCTGACCTCCGCTACGACTTAGAAATTTCCTTGGAAGAGGCGGTTAGCGGAACCGAAAAGGAAATTGCCATCCGCAAACCAGAACTCTGTTCTGAATGTAATGGAACGGGTGCCGCCAAAGGCTCTAAGGTTATACCCTGCCCTCCGTGTGGTGGGCGTGGACAGGTTTCCGTATCTCGAGGTTTTCTTTCCATGACTCAAACTTGCCCTCAATGCCGAGGCACTGGGCAAACAGTGGAAAAACCCTGTGACGTTTGCAATGGGGAAGGACGGACCGAACGAACCTCTAAAATCAAAATCAAGATTCCAGCAGGTGTCGATACGGGATCCCGACTTCGCTCGCCAGGCCAAGGAGAGGCAGGTGTTCGCGGTGCCGGCAATGGTGATTTATATATCGTCATTCATATCAAGGATCACCCGATTTTTGAGCGTCATGAAAATGATCTTTATTGCGAAGTTCCCATCAGCTTTGTCAAAGCAGCTTTGGGCGGAGAGCTAATAGTCCCTACCCTAGACGGCAAAGTCTCTCTCAAAATTCCAGCAGGAACCGCCAGCGGCAAAGTGTTTCGCCTCAAAGGTAAAGGTGTTCCAGATCTTCGGGACGGAACAAAGGGCGATCTCAATGTACGGATCTACGTTGAAGTTCCCAAGAAACTGAACGCCGAGCAAAAGGAAAAACTCAAAGATTTTGCTGAAGTTTGTGACGAAGAAACCAATCCTGAAAGTCAATCGTTCTTCGAGAAGGCTAAGGGGTTTTTTAGCTAAATCATCGAGTTTCGATTCGATACGTACGGCGCTGGATGGAGCCAAGCCATTCTTGGTTAAATTTTATTTTTGACGGTTCTCTGCTAGCATTACAACCGATAGATTAATCGAAAGTGCAAACCAGATGAATAACGCTACTCGGGAGAGCTATGAGATGTCGATAGATTCAGATCAGTTCCCAGATCCAGCTGAGTCCACCAGCAAGATTCCAAGCGTACATTACGATCTGGAAGTATTGATCCGGCAGCAAAAAGATCGCGAAGCATCCCTACTCGCTGGTCAATTACTGGCCGAAATGCTGAGGGAACTCTTAGAAAAGGTCTTGGTAGATTCCGTATTCCAATCTCCTCGCAAGCTATTTGAACCTTATGGCCCCCTCAATTCATTTGGGAATCTGCTTTCGCTTTCCTATGCTTTTGGTCAGATCTCTTCGACTGAATATCACTCCATCTTAATCATTAAACGCATTCAAGACCTTGCAGAACATTCCAACGAAGACTCGTTTTCGTTTACAAATTCCTACGTCCAGAAAATCATTGTGGGGGCTATGACTACTCCTTCGGGAACAGCAACCGAAATCGATGAGGGAGTTGACAGCTTGGCCAAGAGTGACCCTTGGTTGGCATTCCGAGTCGTCTTCTGCAACGCTCAAGTCAAACTCCTTGCTCGAATCTCAGCAGCCTCCCAGATCTCACCAGCACCTGATTTGGACTAGCAGTTGCGAGATATGTTATGGATACCGCTGAACAGCGTGAGATTTGCAATCGGTATCGATCCGAATTTGTTCCTTCGGATGACCAACATAAGTTAGGAATCGCTCTCCAAACTTTGGGCCGTATGCCAATCTATGGAACTCGTCTCAAAGCTGAAGGCGGCACATGCGGCTGGTATGTTTTTGCGGGAAAGGATTCCTATTCAAAGGCAACCGATTTCTATAAGCCAATGTGTGTCGAGTATCTACCTGAGTATTGCCCTCTGATTATTCCCTATCTCGGACTAGAACCTGGCTTCAAATTCATTATTGATAACAACGGTTACGAGGACGTTTGGCGCGCAACCCACGCTTAGATCACGGGCCACTAACCGGAACCAAGCGAACAAGCTGACTTTCTCCTTTACGCTTTCCTTTGTTCAATAGGAGATAGAGCGACTCATTCGGTCCGAGCGCTATGTCGCGAATGCGTCCCTGCCCTTTGAGAACAATTTCTCGTTCAACGACCTTCTCGCCATCAAGGCGAATACGCCAAAGCTCTTGAGCTGCTAATCCACCAACAAACAAATCATCGTGCCAGTTCTCAAATTTTTTTCCCTGGTAAAAAGCCATACCACAAATCGCTATGGACGGAGTGTAATGAGTAACGGGTTGCTCCATACCGTCTTTTTTAGTTTCCGATGTAATTGGGGTTCCATTGTAGTTCATACCGTAGGTGATTACCGGCCAGCCGTAGTTCTTTCCCTTGCGAATCACATTCACCTCGTCACCTCCACGTGGACCGTGCTCTGTTTCCCAAAGAGCTCCGGTCACCGGGTGTTTGGCTAAACCTTGAGGATTACGATTACCATACGACCAGATGGTAGGATAGGCATCGGATCGATCTACGAATGGATTATCTTTGGGAACCCTCCCATCATCAAAGATTCGATGAATTTTTCCATTAGGGAACGATAGGTCTTGCGCTTGATTTTGCTGACCTCGATCACCGATACCAAAAAAAAGATATCCCTGATCGAAGACAAATCGACTTCCAAAATGAGCTCCCTTTCTCCCAGAGAATTTAGGATCCACTCTAAACAAGACTTCATTATCCACCCATGTCCCATCTTTAATTCGCCCCCGGGCGACCGTTGTAGACCCAATCTTTTCGGCTAGCTCGTCTGCGTATGAAAGATAAATCCAGCCATTCTCCTCGTAATCAGGATGAACCCCCACATCCATTAATCCCCCCTGCCCATGTCTCCAAACCTTCGGTGTATTCTTAATTGGTGGTCCCAACATTCCATTTTCAAAAATTCTCAATCCTCCACCGAATTGGGTTAGAATGACGCGGTTCCCCGGAAGAAAGTCGATTGCCCAAAAGATCTCTCGATCTGATGCACACAACTCTTCGATCTTGAATGCGTGGTGTTTCGTTCTGAATGTTGCGGATCGCTCTTGTGGCCATTGCATTCCCGCATTGCTTGCCTTGAGCCGCATTTCGTCAATGTAGATAGCTAATGAACGAATCTCCGGGCCTGACAGTGCTCCACCAAAAGCGGTCATCCCGAATTGAGGTAACCCATTCTTGATGATCAATTCCACGGTTCGTTTGGATGTAACATGGTCCCAATCATCGAGCAAAGACCCTCCTAGACCGTTATTCAACTCAGCTCCGTGACACACCTGGCAGTTTGCCTCATACAGTGTTCTGACTTTCCCGCGACCGGACGCGTTTTGGCAGAGAAGACAAGCGAATGTTCCTAGGCAAACAAAAGAGAATAGCGCAGACCGGAACAAAACGCACAATAGTATCATAACTGGAAGCTAATCGAGCCAAAGAGGAAGTCAATGGATCTGAGGAGCTTGAGACCGTTTGCGATATTGTAAGGGAGCACAGCCTATCTGTTGTTTGAACAGTTTACTTAACGCACGACCATTGCATAATCCGATACGCCGGGCTATTTCTTCAACGGGAAGATTCGTTCGTGCCAACCAATGCTGCGCTTGCTGCATAAGTAAGCGGCGCCGGTAACGAGCGGGGCTTTCGCCGGTTTCTTCAATAAACTTGCGTGTGAAATGCTCGCGACTTAAACCGCAGAACGCAGCTAGCTCTTTGACCGCATAAGGATGCTCTGGCCGGCGTTCCATAAGTTGAATGATTGAAGAAATCGAGGCGGGTGCATTTTCGGTTTGTTGCGCGGAAAGGCTCATGACAAATTGGTAAATCAGCGAACTGAGCATTTCGGGTGACGAATGACCAATTGCTTGCGTTTGGCGAATCAGTTCACTGAATAGACCAGAACTTACAGAATCGAGAGGCATTTTCGCAATACATCCATGTTTCTCGCGAAACCACCGCCAGAGGTGCTCAGACGATTCACCAACAAAGTTTATATAGCTGAAGGTCCAGGGTTCCGTTTCGTCTTGAGCATAAAAATATCGAGCGTTCTCTGGGACCAAAGTGAAAAATGCCTGGCCTTGCTCAACCGAAAATCTCCTGCGATTTAACTGAAATACACCGCGTCCCGAGAGCGTGTATTGAAAAACAACATAGCCTCCTCCTGCACGCACTGAGGAATCCCAATGGTAACTAGGACTTCGAACCAACTCATAAGAACAGCCAGCTTGAGCTCTAAATAGCATACGCATGAATATCACATAAAGGCACAATAAGTTACAAGACTACTCTTTATTATTCAGATATCTATATTACAAATGATCACATGCCAAAAAAGAAACAATCTAAGAAAGCCGGACACACGGCACACACCAAGGACGCTTCTAGCCATACGCTACCAGGAGAATTTCATCGCCCCATCAAGCTCACATTCTTTGGAGCTGGAAGCGGATTCACCCCAAGACTCATCAACGATCTTTTTCGCACTCCGGGTAATCAAGGAGGAACGATCGCTTTAGTCGACATCGACCTCAATCGTTTGCGGACGATGCATCGACTCATCGTGAAGTTGTCAAAAAGCCTCAGGGTGGAAAAGAAGTGGAAGGTAGTTTCATCGGCGAAACGACGCGAAGTCATGCGAGATTCAAACTACCTCGTCAACTGTATTGAAGTTAGCGGCACCGAGTGCGTTCGCCATGACAACGACATCCCTCTCAAATATGGAATTGATCAATGTATTGGAGACACCATTGGGCCAGGAGGTCTTTTCAAATCTCTGCGCACAATTCCGGTTTGGCTTGAGGTGTTGAAAGATGCTGAGCGTTATTGCCCTGAGGCTATCGTTCTGAATTACACGAATCCCATGAACATGCTGTGTCTTGCTGCCGGCCGCACAAGCAGCATGTCGTTTGTTGGACTATGCCACTCAGTGCAAGGAACTGGGGATCTATTGGCGAAACGCGCTAACATTCCTTACCAGGAAATGGAATGGGAATGCGCCGGAATTAATCACCTCGCCTGGTTCACTAAGTTAAAACATCAAGGACAAGACCTCTATCCTCTCTTGAAAAAACAAGCCCGGGCTGATTTAGCTCTTGCCTTCAAAGAAGGCAGAGGTAACGATCCGCGATCCCCAGAAAACTGGAATAAAGAACTCGCTCCCGAACACCACCTTGATTTGGTTCGCAAAGATATGATGTTACACTTTGGAGCCTTCATCACAGAATCCAGCGGTCATCTTTCGGAATATCTTCCTTACTATCGAAAGCGCCAAGATCTGATCGACCGCTATTCTCGAGAAGGTTATGACGGCGGATCGAGCTTCTATGCGGACAATTGGCCTCAATGGAGAAAAGATGCAGACCAGTTGAGAAATAACATGCTAAAAGGCAAAGAAGCCATGGATTGGAAACGGAGTTGGGAATACGCGAGTTGGATTATTGAAGCTCGAGAAAAGAATAGTCCATTTTGTATTCACGGAAACGTGATGAATCAGGTCGAAGGCGGCGGTCAGCTAATCACTAATTTACCCGCAGATGGCTGCGTCGAAGTTGCCTGTATGGTTGATGGAAACGGCATTCAACCGACTCGTTACGGAGCTCTCCCTCCTCAAATGGCGGCATTGTGCCGAACCAACATGAATATGTTTGATCTGGGGGCTGAAGCAGCCATTCAGAAGAGTAAGGAATTAGCGGTTTATGCGCTGATGTTGGACCCCCTTACATCGTCGATCTGCTCTCCGGCAGAAATCAAGAAGATGACTTTGGAGCTGTTCAAAGCAGAGGCAAAATTCCTGAAAGGCTATAAGTAAACTTATTAGCTTTTCCTAAGCTTATTTTGCGGCAACTTGGGTGTTCATATGAACGCCTACCGTTGCCGCCAATGGGCTCTCATTACATTTTTAGGGCTGATGTTTCTAATCGGGGAACTCGCTCTTTCTAACTCAAAGGGTAACTACGAGTTTTTTCCGTTCTACTCGTGGTCCATGTTTGCCTTAGTTCCCAATGAGGAGAAAAATTATCAAGTAATGATTCATCGAGTGGGTAGCCATACCCTCGATCCACCCATTGATTTTCGCGAAGCCGGTTCATTCGCTAAAAATCCTGGGGCTCTTCCCGCTTATCACGTCATACAAAAACTTGGGAAATCTCTAGAAGCAGGTGACATCGATACTTCAAAAAAGCTCCGAAACCATTTGGAGTCTACTTATTTGCAACCCAACACTTCCTACGAAGTTATGAAGCAAAAGGAAGACCCCCTTAAATTATGGAAGAAGCAAAACCGAGGGCTCTCTTATCGACCCGAGCAATCTCCGGTTGCCCAGTTTAAAACAGCTCCATGAGTGTCGTTTCTCTAAGTCGTTGGATTCGTCATCGGTTCTCAAGCCCAGCTCAACGAGAACCTACCTCTTTCAGTCCTTCAGAACTTCTGAGAGACCAAAGACTCATTTTTACTCGTTCGCAAATGCTGGTCTACGCCATCTATGCGTTTCAACTCTTCATTGCATTATCCCTACTTCCACAATGGGAAGGATACCTTAATCGACCCAACCTCTTGCCTTTGTGGCCGATCCTTTGGGTTCAATGGCTCCCTTGCAACACAGGAGTATTTATTATTCTTGTCCTTTTTCTCACCGGATCATTTACAGGCGCTTTCTTTGCACGCTGGCGTTCCGCCCGCCTCTTAGCTTTCATCGGCATCTTTTTCTTTACAGCGTTTAACAACTCGTTTGGAAAAATTGGCCATAGCTTACATGTTCTAACATTCATTAGTTTCATCTTAATTTTTCTTCCTGATGGGTGGCATCTTGCTCGTCAACCCAAGCGAGTGATTCGTCAAAGCACAATTTTCACACTCTGGTGTGCTCAGGCGATTCCCCTTTTGGCTTATACCATGGCAGGACTAATCAAGATCATCTGTGGCGTTGGACAGCTGGTCTCTGGGCAGGCAAGTGTGTTTGGTTGGGAGGGACTTCCCAGACATGTCGCAGATCGCCTTCTTCAAACAAACTCAGAACCCTTTCTAGGCTCGATCTTTATTGATTATCCCTGGTTTTCTATGCCTTTGATGTGGATCACACTCTACATCGAATTCTTTGCCCTTTGGGCACTATTCCGACCGGCAATTCAATGGTTCTTCATTGGATCACTCGTCGCTTTCCATGCTGCCTCTTTTTTTACAATGACAATTATCTTTCCCCACAATTGCTTTCTCATTGTTTTACTTCTTGCCGCTGCTCCATTGCACAACCAAACCTGGACTTGGGCATCATTTGCTCGGCAACTTCCTCTCTTCGGGCGTTTAGTTAGGCACCTAACTGCCGGAACTTAAGCATCTAG
>JBCCKK010000134.1:0-8819 GCA_039027395.1 Verrucomicrobiota bacterium
CAGGATGGAGGAACGAATCCGCCGTATGGCTTGTTTCATCGACACCATGACGAAATGCCTCGTAATTGCTATTGAGCCAATAAAAGAACGAGTCAAGAACCCTGGACTCTTCGTCTCCGGAAATCAGCACGGCTGATAACCTGAGGTAAACGCAGAAAGGGAACTGAGCATCGAACCTTTACTGGCCACAAGTATATTCCGCATTTTGCGTGGGGATCACCTGCCGTCGCACTCTCACCACAAACTAAACTCTAATCAATAAAGGAGGAATCATCTCTATGATTAAACGAAACGTAATTCGGTCCTACGAGCGAGGGCTGATTTTTAAGAATAAGGAATTCAAGGAGATCCTCGGAGCGGGAACCTATTGGTTCTTCGATCCACTTAACCGCATTCGCGTTGATGTGGTTTCCGAGCGAGACCCATGGATTCTCAGCAACGATTTGGACCTGATTGTTCGCTCTGGAAAACTCAAAGGTCTAGCTGAAGTCATTGACCTCAAGGACTATCAACGCGCTCTTGTCTGGATTGATAACCGCTTCGAAATTGTTCTTGAAGCAGGTCTCTATGCTCTATGGACAGGAAGCAAGGACATCCGTATTGAAGTTGTTGACGCCTTTGACGTTCATTTCGAGCACAAGTCGCTTGCGACGATTCTAAAATCTGCGGGGGCTGAATCTGCTTTGAATGTCTTCGAGGTACAAGATGGACGTGTGGGCCTTCTGTTCCACAACGGAGTTTACCAAAAGCAACTCCCTCATGGTCAGTATGCGGTCTGGAAAAATATTGGAAAAGTTCAACTCTTTCCCGTAGACCTGCGCGAGCGAGTGCTTGATGTATCGGGGCAGGAAATCATGACGGCTGACAAGGTTTCTCTTCGAATGAACGCAATCGTGAATTGGCGAGTAACCGATGCTCGTAAGAGCATCGAAGCGGTTGACGATGTGCAGCAAGCGCTCTACCGCGAGGCTCAGCTCGCACTCCGTGCAATTATTGGCACTCGCGAGCTCGATACGCTGCTTTCGGACAAGAGCCTCGTGTCTCATGAACTCGAAAAAGCGGTTGCTCAACGAGCTCCTGAGTTTGGAGTCGAAATTATCTCGCTTGGGATCCGAGACATCATCCTACCGGGTGATATGAAAGATCTCCTTAACAAGGTAATCGAAGCTCAAAAGGCATCGGAAGCGAATGCGATTGTTCGTCGTGAGGAAACCGCTGCCATGCGCAGCCAAATGAACACGGCGAAACTGATGGAGAACAACCCAACCCTCATGCGCCTCAAGGAACTTGAGGTATTAGAGAAAGTCGCCCAATCATCCAAACTCAATGTGGTTCTTGGGGAAAAAGGCCTCGCTGACAAAGTGGTTAACCTGCTGTGAGAAGCAAAAAAACTGAAACGCAATAGAGCCGGGAGCAGTTATTCTGTTCCCGGCTTTATCTTAAAGATAAATAGGCATTGATACTTTCATTTCACTTTGCAAACAGTTGATTTAGATGATCATAAGAATTCATAAGCTTTGTCCCGAGAATTCCGGAGTGGAAGGCTTTCACATAGCTGTCAAACTAGACAGATATAGTGCCGAAGGTGGATACATTAATGATAAAGATGCTCCCTTTGCGGTTGTCTATGGAAGTTCACAAATGGGCCGAGGGCTACATCCCAGCATTCGATTCAATGACCACGCAGAAAGAGCTGTATTAAAATTATTGGAATCCGAACACCTTAAACCCCACCTGGTTCCCGAAGACAACCCTCATATTGCGGTCCTTTACGTTGAACTTCATCCATGTGACCCATGTGCGCAATAGCTCGACGCTAATGCTCGAGAGTACTTATCTCCCTTAAATGACAGCAATATTGACACCCTACATGTCTTTTATTCTTGGGAGTATCCAGAAGGAGTTGGATTGATGGAAGAATCTCACAACCGAAGCTAAATAAATCAATTCATTTCACATTTTACTCGATGGGTCGGTGGATTTAACTAAAAAGAATCAAACTTCTTTAATGAAAATCAAATTTTATCAATTCCCGCATAGCCCTTATTGCATTCCGATTGCTTTAATTCTCAAGCAGAGCGGATTGGAATATGAAGAGATTTTAGTTCCCAATTGGGATCGAAGCATCGTCGCAGAATTGACTCAAGGAGCTTATTATGAGGTCCCTGTGATTGAGCATGATGACCGCGTTATCTACGAACACTCCGATACAAGTCTCGACATCGCTCGATACACTAACGGCCTCCTTTCATCGGAACTGTTTCCCAAATCTATTTCGGGAATTCACGAAATCTTAATCGAATATATCGAATCCAAACTTGAGGGTATCGGCTTTAAAACGGTAGACCCCGAATACACACGAGGCATTCAAAACATCGCTCACCAAACGGCATTGGTTCGCCATAAAAAACGGCGCTTCGGGAAAGGGTGTCTCGAACAATGGGCCGATCAACAGGAGGACCTTCTTAAGGAATTCTACCAAAGAATCGATCAGTTTAAGGGCTGTCTTACGGAAAATACGTTTCTATTTGGCAAAGTTCCGGTCTTTGCTGATTATGCGTTGTATGGCGTATTAGGTAACGTTCACTACTTCCCCAAGAATATCCAATGGGAAAAAAGAGGCTGGTTGAAAGCGTGGCAAGATCGTTTACTCAACCACCCCATTTAGCTAAACCCCATGTTCCGAAAGATTACATTTCGCGGTCAAGTGATGACCTACTTCGGCACCATTGGACTCATTGCTCTTGGATGTACTGTCTTTGATCACCCTTTAACAGGCATTGATTACCTGGCGCTCTTTTTGGGGTTCGTTCCTTGTTTCTGTCTGAACTTTATTATCATGAGCTGCCTATCGACGGTCTTACGGTTTAAGTGGCTCCGTCAGATACTCCCTATTCCGATTATTGGAACCTATATCATGACCCTCCCTTTTGGCCTTCATGTATCGTTTTTAATGGGAATGTACATTCCCCTCTCCCGAGAGTATGAATGGCCGTTTCTTTGGATCGCAGCCCCCCTTCTCGCAATGCTAATGATGTACCTTTACGCTCTCCATCAAGTCTGCAAGGGGTTTAACGCTCTCGAGAAAGAAAGAGCTTTCCCGCCCTCTATCCAACATGAAAGCCCTAAGCATGATCGGCCGGATTCGCAGGAAACCCGTTCATTCACTCGGTAGTCGGTATATTTTTTTCGACGTGCCGCAGGAATGAATCAAACCGTCATTAGATCTTTTTCCTTCGCTTCCAAAGACTGGTCGATCTTGCCGACATAGGTATCCGTGAGTTTCTGAACCTCTTTTTCTCCATGGGAAAGGTCGTCTTCTGTGATATCACCGGCCTTCTGCTCTTTCTTAAGCATATCCATTCCATCGCGACGATTATGACGCACGGCAATTCTTCCATCTTCGGCAATCTTTTTAACAATCTTTGTCAGATCGCGGCGACGCTCTTCAGAAAGTTCAGGAATAGGAAGACGGATCAGTTTTCCATCCACAAGGGGTGTGATTCCAAGATTTGATTCTTCAATCGCTTTGCGAATTGGGTCCACATTACTAGCGTCCCAAGGTTGAATCAAAATCATCCGTGGCTCTGGACAGGTAATCCCCGCTAACTCTTTGAGCGTCATAGTCGATCCATAGCAATCGACTCGCAGCCCCTCGACTAATTGAGGGGATCCTTTACCGGTTCGAACTTGAGCGAAGTCTTGTTGAACTTTCGCTGCACTCTTTTCCATCTTATCTTCGGTTTCCAATAATATGTCGTCTACAGGCATTGCTCTTCTCCACGCGTATCTATTTTTAAGGACTAGGGGTTTACCCCTTAGGTTTTGAGGTGTCAGTCACCAGAGTTCCCACCTTGGAGCCCTGAACCACCTTCTTCAAGTTTCCTTTCTTGAAAACATCAAAAACGATAATTGGCACGTTGTTGTCCATACAAATACTGAATGCAGCGGAATCCATAATTTTTAGGCGGCGTTGTAGAGCCTCACTATAGTCCAATTCCGTGAACCGCTTAGCATCTGGATTCTTGTGAGGATCGCTATCATAAACCCCATCCACCTTGGTCGCTTTGAGAATCACATCAGCCCGCACTTCACTTGCGCGAAGGGCTGCAGCTGAATCTGTCGAGAAATACGGATTTCCTGTTCCCGCGACAAAAATAACCACTCGTGCTTTTTCAAAGTGTCGGACGGCCCGCCGACGAATAAACGGCTCCGCAATGTTCTTCATTTCAATCGCCGTCTGAACTCGAGTGAGAACCCCCTCACTTTCGAGAGCATCTTGCAATGCGAGGCCGTTGATGACCGTCGCCAGCATTCCCATGTAGTCGGCCGTCGTCCGATCCATCCCTTCGTGCTGCTTGGTTAATCCCCTCCAGATATTTCCCCCTCCAATCACCAGGGCCACTTGAACCCCCATCTTGTGGATTTCCTTAACCTGCTTGGCAATGTCCCGCGTTTTTACTGCTGAAATGGACTCCTCGCTGTCGGAAAGCACCTCACCGCTCAGTTTAAGAACGATCCGACGATACTTAGTTTTGGGTTTTGATTTTTTTGCTGAAGAAGTGCGAGTCTTGGCTGCCATTAAACCTATCGTTTTGCGCGAAGTTACCCGGGAGTCAAATCTATTTACGCCGGTAACTATATCCAGGAGTATTAGACTGAGGAGCCTGGGTCGGCTCTTCTTTGGAAATAAAGTCAACGGTTGTGTGCGGACCGATGATCCAACGCCCCCGATTTTGCTTGTCGCCTGCAACGTGGGTCACTGGAAAACGCAGGTCTGCTACTAAGATTTCCGATCCTTCTACCCGAAATTCATGAAGCTCCCCATTCAATCGAAGCCAATATTGATCGGGATTCAAGTAATCTGAAAATTGCCTCAACGTCTTGTTGGTCTTCATGGAATTAAACCGGGTAAATACCAAAATCGAGCCAATAATCGCTACTGTCAAAAGTACCATGGTAATGCCATGGGAAAACCAGAACAGTTTCGCATACTCCGCAATCGTTTCTGGATGTTCCAAAGACGCATTCGCCGCTTGGATTGTTTCATTGCTGTTAATCCTATGCATCGCATAGGGAACCGCCTGGGCAAAAAACGGAACCGGAACTAAACTGGCACAGGCAACAATTGAACCAAACACTGCCCGCTGAAGCGCTAAATATCCGGCTGCCCCTAGCCAAAACAAGCGGATGAACAACCAAGCCGCATGTGGATCACGAAAGGCATCGATCATAATCGTTCTCGGAGATAAAGAAATCTGACGCGGTCCTTCCTGCTCTCGATCTCGCTGGTCCTGAATAGCTTCTCGAAGTTGATCGGCCGCACTCAGTCTGGGTTGCCTCTCATTCTGGCCAGCCGATTGAGACTGCTCACTCGGATCGGGCAACCCTGCTCCTCCCATCGCCTGCGAAACCACCCCAATCGCAGCTCCAGCCCGGCCAATCAACTGCATCGGATTTTGCGCTGGATTAACAGTGCTGAAATCCAAAGGATCCCCCGAAGACTCTTGCGGCTTAGAATTCCAAGCAAACCTCATTCCCTCTGCATAACTCTGAGGATATGGGATTTGAACTCCATACTGAAGAAGGTTGATACATACCAGAAATACAAAAAATTTGGGCGCATGCGGCAGCACGAGAAACGAAAGCAAACCGATGATTAAAATATCCAAAAGGATATTAACTTCCATGTAGGAGGAAAATGTCATAACTCTACCTGAATCGGCACATTGCCTGGTTTTCTCTCGAATTTCAATCCGTGATTTAGAGAGAAAACACGCTTCTCAATTTACTTTCCTTCCACAACCGTGAATGATGCATGGAATGTGGGAATCGCTTTTAGTTATTAGCATCTTAGCACTACTCCTGGGCCTAGCTTGCCTCGTCTTTCTGGTTCAGTTGCCGGCTACGTTGAGGCGAGATCAAAGTGCCGATTCGGCATCCCTCCGAGAAGTCTTCCAAAAGACGTTGGGAGATCAAAAGTCTGACTTTCGCGATTTTAGCGCCCGAAGCTCCGAGCAATTGCGTCGCGAAGTCCAAGAGTCGCTCAAAAACCAGTCACTCGTTCTCGAAAAACGCTTTGAAGCCTTACAACACCAAACGGATCAGCGACTGCAAGAGATTCGAGGAAACGTCGAAAAGAAGCTCAAAGAGAATTTCGAACAAAACTTTGGCGCCTTTAAAGAAATGAATCAAAGTCTGCGCCACTTAAAGTCGAGTGCCGATCAGATGCTAAAAGTCAGCGAACAAGTTGGAGAACTCAACCACATTCTGGCCTCACCTAAACTGCAAGGAAACTTCGGAGAAACCGCGCTGCAGCAACTTCTCGATGACATTCTGCCTCGAGGCTCTTTTCAATGGCAACCTAAGCTGGCCGACGGATCCCAACCCGACGCAACTATCACAATTCGAGGTGTGCAAATGTGTATCGATGCCAAATTTCCAAAGGACCGAATCGCTGCCTTATTAGATGAGGCTCGGGATGATGATGCCCAGCTCAGCGCCCGCAAGGAGTTGGCCTCTGTGGTAAAACACATGGCAGGCGATATCGCAAAAAAATATATTCGACCCGAACTCGGTACCGCCGATCAGGCGTTTTTGTTTGTTCCCAGCGAACGGCTGTACTTCGAGATTTTGAAGCAACCCGAACTCGTCGAACATTGTCGAAACTTAAAAGTCAGCATGGTTTCGCCCAATACAATGGGAGCCACACTCTATGCCGTCGCATTAGCTTTTCGCGGATACGAAATGCAAGAAAACGCTCGCGAGATGATGCGATCCATCCAAAAAATGGAACGTCATTTTAGAGACTTTAGAAGCGATTTCGAAAAAGTCGGGCAGCGCATTCGCCAGGCACAAGACGACTACACCAAGGCCAATCGCGATCTCGATCGATTCGACAAGACAATGAATCAACTCAAAGATGGAGATGCAGAGCAGTTTCTTGAGAACAAGGATACCTAGCGGAAACGAAGTAATAAAAACTGAATTTTTTATTTTCTTTGCAGGACCACTATTTAACTTTTCGGACGCATGAGTTCAACTAAGGCCGCAAAATCCGCTAAACCTAGAGCGAAAAAAGCTACCAAACGTACCCCAAAACCCACCAAGAAGGCATCTAAAGCCGCTTACGCGGAAGCCGGTGTTGATCTTGAGCTCGGAAATCGCGTCAAATCAGGGATCGGCTCCCGCATCAAATCGACACATCGCCCTGAGGTCCTAGGGGCTATTGGTGGATTCGGTGGGCTTTTCGATGCCAAGTTTAAAAAGTATAAACACCCGGTGCTCGTAAGTAGCATTGATGGTGTAGGCACCAAGCTAAAAGTTGCTTCGATGATGAATCAACACGACACCATCGGATCCGACTTAGTCAATCACTGCGTAAACGATATCGCCGTGTTAGGTGCAGAACCTCTTTTTTTCTTGGACTATCTAGGCACGTCCAGCCTCGATCCGAAATCATTCAATCAAATTCTCAAAGGGCTAGCCGATGCCTGTGCAAAATCCAACTGCGCATTGATTGGCGGAGAGACTGCACAGATGCCAGGGCTCTACCATGGTGATGATTACGACCTGGTAGGAACGATTATTGGTGTTGTGGAAAAGAAGAAGATGATCGACGGAAGTAAAATCAAAGCGGGTGATGTCGTCGTTGGCTTTCCTTCATCAGGGCTTCATACCAATGGCTACTCACTGGCTCGCACCGTCTTCTTTCAGAAACTAAAAATGTCCGTCAACGACACGATCCCCAGCACCAAACAAACCCTGGGAGAAGCCCTTCTCGCTACGCACGTCAATTATCAACCGTTACTCAAAAAACTTTCTAAGAAAGTCACCTTCAAAGGATTAGCTCACATCACCGGAGGCGGATTTGTCGATAACATCCCACGCGTATTACCGGAACGCTGCGATGTCGAAATCCAGACCGGCACCTGGAAAATGCCTCCTATCTTCCGTATCCTTCAAGAGAAAAGCGGTATCAGCCAGGAGGAACTGTATCATGTTTTCAATATGGGCATTGGAATGGTCGCCATTGTCTCATCCAAAGACGCCGTTAAAATCCTAGATGCAACAAAAGCATGGATCATCGGAACCGTTCTCCCCGGCAGGAAAAAAACACGCCTCAAGTTCTAAATTCACCGCTGAGATACAGAGTTCGCTAAGATGTCATCCGATTTGACCGGACAAATCATTGGTGCTGCTATTGAGGTTCATAAAGTTCTTGGTCCTGGATTACTGGAATCGACTTACGAAGAGTGCCTCGCTGACGAGCTGAACCAACGGAACATTTCATATAGACGACAGGTCGAAATACCCATTATTTACAAATCAAGGCGCCTAGAAGCTGAATATCGAGCAGATCTCATTGTGGTAGACCAAGTCTTAATTGAGTTAAAGTCTGTTGCCACACTGGAGCCTATTCATAAAGCTCAAGTAATCACCTATCTAAAGCTATCAAATTTGAGATTAGCCTTGCTGATTAATTTCAACGTGCCAGTTCTAAAACAAGGAATTCAAAGAATAGTTAACCAGTATAACAATGAGACCTAAATCTCTGCGTCCTTTGCGCCTCTGCGGTGAATTTTAAATTATGAAAATAAAAAATGCTCTTATCTCAGTCTCTGATAAAACAGGAATCGTCGAATTTGCCCAATTCTTAGCCGATCAGGGAGTTCGACTCCTCTCAACCGGCGGCACCGCTAAACTCTTGAGGGAATCCGGAATGAACGTCACGGATGTTTCTGAGTTCACTGGTTTTCCGGAAATGATGGACGGTCGCGTCAAAACCTTACATCCGAAAGTCCATGGTGGGTTACTTC
>JBCCKK010000135.1:0-8789 GCA_039027395.1 Verrucomicrobiota bacterium
ATGTGGCCGCAGTCGTTGCCTATGCGGCCAACACCCATGGTGACTGGGGTTATAGTAGTCCAGAAGAGAAATTGATCCTCGCGGCATTCATTCTTCCCCTAGTCGCTATTATTATTCTTTGGAGTATTGCCGCCTTTGCCATAAGAGCCCTTGTTATTCCTCGACTCTACGTAAGAGGAGGAAACATCCGATCCACCGTGAAGGACTCATGGGAACTCTTCTGCACCTACCCCTGGGAGTGGTTGAAGTTTATGTTTTTCTTTATCCCGCTAAACATTGCCGTTGTCTTTATTATTGTATTCAGCTGCCTCATTACTTGCTGTCTGGCCATTCTTCCTTACATCCACCACGTTGTAATGTTGCCACTTTACGTTTTTCTCCAGGCCTACTTTCTCTGCTTCTTAGCCCAATTTGGATCTGGATGGAATGCGTTCGAAACCACAGATCCCTCTGCTCCTCCTTTACCCGATTCACCTTCCAATGCCTGACCCGTCTTCGGCCACACTCGTGCTCGAAACGTCAAGCCCCGCAATCTCTTGGGCCTATTTCGAGAAGCAATCTCTCCAATGTGAAGCCCGTCTAGATGAACCTAACGCAAAAACTTCGCAAATTCTCAGTCCTTCATTGAAAGCCGCCAATCTTCCTTTGAAGACTATCAAAACCATTTTAGTAGGGGTAGGACCGGGCTCATTCAGCAGTATTCGAGCTGCAATTTCGTTAGCCCAGGGAATTGCTCGTGTTAGTCGGGCGTCGATTCTTCCGATTCGCAGCTCGCACGCATTAGGTGTCACCCACACTCATGTCTCATTTCTCGGTGTGTTTGCCGATGCCCGCCGCAACTCCTTCTTCTTTACGGCTTACGAGAAAGGAAAAATGACCCGTCCAACCGCTACCTTCCCCAAAGACTTGTTGGAAGAGTATCTAAGTAAATGCTCGTTAGCCCTCAGCACAGACGAAATGAACGGCGTTCCTGAATCCTCCTACCCCGATGCCACAAATCTCTTTAAAGCCTACCAGCACCAATCGACTGAGGATGAGCTGGCACTCGAACCCATTTATCTGCATCCTCCCGTTTAATTGTTTGAACGACCATGAATCGGAGCTGGTGTGAAATCGATCTCAATGCCATTAGGCACAACCTCACTTTCGTTCGAAAGCAGGTAGGTCCTTCCGTTGGAGTCATGCCCATGGTTAAAGCAGATGCCTATGGACACGGCATCGAAAAAATTGCTCCACTCTTTCAAAAGGAGCGCTGCGATTTTATCGGTTGCGCCCAAGCAATGGAGGGTATTCGCCTGCGGAGACTTGGAGTCAAACTCCCCATTCTGTTGCTCAGCGGATTCCTCGAGGAAGAATTGGAAGAGATCGCCTCAAAGAGGTTATCGATCACGGTCTCTTCATTAAATGAAGCAAAAAAAGCGCAGTCTTGGGGAAAAAGAACCGGGTTTCCGATATCGGTCCACGTTAAAGTCGACACAGGAATGGGTCGACTCGGATGTTCCACAAATGAGGCTTCGTCACTACTCTCATTTGTGGAAAAAGCATCTCACCTAAATCTGGAAGGTTTCTACTCCCATTACGCCTGTGCAGATGACTCGGTCCGGTTCACCCGTACTCAATGGAAACGCTTCTCACAAATTAAATCCCCCCCAGGAGTCATTCGCCACATTTGCAATGCAGCAGGAATGCTCAGCCTTCCCGAGTCTCATGCAGACCTGGTTCGTCCTGGAATCGTGCTTTTTGGATCCAGCCCTGTTCCCAAATTCCAACCTAAACTCAAGCCGGCGCTATCGTGGTATAGTCGGGTCGTTGCGATCCGATCAGTTCCCAAAGGCACAACACTTAGCTACGGAGCCACCTATACTACCCCTCGCCGGATGACGATCGCCACTCTTTCTGTTGGCTATGGTGATGGATTCTTCCGGCGAATCTCAAATCGTGGCTACGTTTTGATTCAAGGTAAACGCTGTAAAATTCTAGGGCGTGTGACGATGGACCAACTTGTGGTTGATACCTCTCAATGCCCCAAAGTCCGCAAGGGTGAGAAAGCTGTTTTGTTGGGCAAATCGAAGAAAGAAGCCATTACCGCAGGTTTGATGGCTCAGTGGGCCGAAACAATTCCTTACGAAATCTGGTGTCATATTACCGAACGCGTGGTAAAGGAATACGTATGAAAGGCCTCATTTTACGATGGTTGTTAACAATGGTCGCGGTCTGGGTCGCTGCCTACCTGATTCCGGGTATCAGCTATGTAGATTGGAAGTCATTGGCCATAGCCGCATTGGTGCTCGGAATTTTGAATGCAATTCTTAAACCCATTCTTCTTTTAATTTCCCTACCACTCCTTCTTCTCACACTGGGTTTATTCCTGTTCATCATCAATGGGATCCTATTGAAGCTTACGGATGTTTTGGTCAGTGGTTTTGAAGTTCAAGGCTGGTTTGCCGCGATCGCTGGAGCGCTCATCATCAGTGTCATGAACATGCTTTTCGGCAACAAACGCGACGATTAAGAAAGTCGCACTCACCTCTCGCCACGAATGAACGCCTTTTTGTTTCGATGGTTGCTAACCTTGGCGGCCCTATGGGTAGCCGACTACCTTATTGGCGGCATTTCATGTAGAGACTGGCAAGCCCTTGTGATTGCAGCCCTTGTTCTAGGAGCTCTCAATACACTATTGAAACCGATCTTGCTCCTTATTTCACTTCCCCTCCTCGTTTTATCTCTAGGCCTTTTTATGGTCGTAATTAATGCGATTCTTTTAGCGCTAACAAGTTACCTTGTCCCTGGATTTCAGGTAAGCGGTTTCTGGCCCGCAGCAGGCGGCGCTTTAATTATAAGCCTTATCCATTTACTTGCTGGAAACAAGCCCTCTGTAACAACTCGAAGCAATATCCGAATCCAAAAGCATCAGAATAAAAGTGATAACGACCGTGGATCAAACCCACCTCCTGGAAAAGGGCCCGTTATTGATATCTAAACTGCTTTAACGTGATCCCACCCCGAAAATGAGATTCCTCCGGTATCAACCGGCTCATCTTTCTCGAGAAATTCACCAATAGCGGTCAGCGGCACGGAAAAAGGCCAGTCGACTTCGAGGCGTTTTGCCTTCTTTGCAGAAACTGCAAACAGCAGCTCATAATCCTCACCATCGTTTACCGCTTGATTGAGATCACATCCTCTTCGCTTTGGCACGCTCTCTGGATAGATACGAAAAGAACACAGACTCGCCTCCGCCATCCGAGGAAGATCTTTTCCCAAACCATCACTCAAATCCATCATTGCAGAGATACCGAATTCCGCCAACCAGCGCCCTTCGTCCATTCTTGGAGTAAAGGTTAAATGTCTTTTCGGAAAAGAGCCTCCTAGTCGACCCGTCACAAACAAAACATCTCCAGGGCGGGCTGTATTTCTTAAAACGTAGCGCTGCTTCGGCACCCATCCCATGGCAGAAACACTCAGCCAAATTTGGTCACTACGTGTGATTTCACCTCCAGCAAGCCCTACGCCAACGGGAACGGCAAGCCGAGCCATTCCGCGGTAGCATTCCTTTAACCACCGGTGGGGCCGCTCTTGAAATGGATATCCAATCGAAATTAATGCCTGTCGCGGTGTCGCCCCCATTGCCGCAAAATCGCTAAAGACCCGAGCCAGAGCTTTATGGCCAACACAAACCGCTGAATCCTCGGACCTGAAATGCACGCCTTCTACGATCGCATCCACTTTGGAAACAGGCAGCGTTCCCCGAGGGATGGGTTTATGAATGGCACAATCATCACCTGGCCCCCGAACCAAATCTTCTCCCACCAGCCATAAAGACGTCAGACTCCGAACTAACTCGTCTTCACTTTTCTTAGGCATACTTCATCAGTAGCAAAATTATTGAAGTTGCGCAGTTGAATACTGCATGAAGGGCAATCGCATAGCCCAACTTTCCAGTTCGTTCATAAGTCCAGGCTAGAACAAACCCGAGAAACGTTAATGGAATAAAAGACGGGCCATGGTAATGAATCGCTCCAAAGAGAAGGGATGTTGAAATTAATGCAAAGGTTCGGTCCTGTAGAGACTTCAACATGGGATAAAGAATTCCGCGAAACATGACCTCCTCCCAAATCGGAGCGACCACAACGGCGAGAATGAGAAATCGGATCACCTGACCGTTATTATCCTCTTTAAGAAATTCCTGGACCAGCGGCTGAGGTTCCTGCTCTAAGCCCAACAACCTAAAAACAGCAACAGACGCCATCGCACACACCATTAACGGAATGAGAATAAGAAGATATCGATCAATTCCTGTCGCTAGATAATCGCCTACTTCTCTACCAGAAAGATTCCATAGGCGAGGCACCGACACATCGCGAATTTTGAAAATCCAAAGCCCGACCAGGATCGAAAATATCGGAAACAATAAGGGATGAACAACAAGTCCAAGCAAACAAACCCCAAAAAAGAGAACGTAGTCTGATCGCTGAAGTGAGAGTTCGGGAAATCCAGAGTAAGCCGCAGCAGTCGAACGCTCTTGCTTAGCCCTCGAATGAAAAAGCCATATTCCACCTCGAGTTAGACTCGCAAAGAAAAGCCCGAGAGCAAACGCAAGCGCCCAAGGAGATTCTTCCACTGGCATAACAGAGGCTTTCGTAACCGTTCGCTGAGGCCTAGCGACCAAAGACATGCGGCGACAAGAAGTAGAGCTTTCCCGCCTGTAAATCCAACGCTTCGGGTCCCAACTGAATTTTGAGGGTCTTTGAAGACTCGACAGACGATCCAAACAGACGGAAGAAACGCCCAACACTCAAAGGGGCCTTGAGCTCAACGACTCGAGATGACGTCAACCCAGCAAGCTCCTCCGCTTGCTCAATCGCATTTTCAAAATAACCCGTTCCATCGAGCAACCCAGCAGATAACGCACGTTTTCCACTCAAAATTCTTCCATCGGCAACCGTGTCTCTCAGTTCTGCAGCGTCGAGATTTCGTTCAGTTGCTACGATTCCAAGAAACTTGTCATAGGTCTCATTGATCATCGATTGAAGGTATTCAACCTCTTCTGGTTTGGTCTCCCGAAACGGATTTAAGATGTCCTTCATTTTTCCAGACTTGATCGTAAGCACATCGATTCCAGCCTTTTCGGAAAGCTGAGTCACATTATAGGTCTGAATGATAACCCCAATGCTTCCAGTAATCGTCAACTCATTCGACATAAGATAGCGAGCACCTGCAGCAACGTAATATCCACCAGAAGCCGCAACACTCTCCATGAAAACCAACACAGGTTTAACCTCATCGGTCTTAACCACCTCATTGTAAATCACATCACTCGCGGTTACCTCACCGCCAGGACTATCAATTCGAAGAATAATCGCTTTTACCTTATCATCTTCACGCGCTTGTCGAAGCTTGGCGACGATGTCATCCACCATGGAGTCATAGACCTCACCAAACACTCCATAGGAAATAACACCGTAGAGAGGGATCACCGCAATATGATCAGAACCCGAACCTTCCAACGTAATCTTTTCAAAGACATTTTGGCGCCCACCCCCACTCATCGAACCCGTGTCCACATCGGGGATCAAGAGGATCACATTAAAAAACAAACTCATTCCCAAGAGCACGACGAGGAACAATCCAAAACAACCAATTGATGTCTTCTTCATTGCGTGCACACCTTGGCATCTTCAAACTCCTAAGGCAAGCCCATGGACTCGATTATTCAACAACTGAAGCAGCTCCAGTCGAAATACGAAAATGTCTCGTTCGGAGCCGGCATCTCCGGAGGCTTGGACTCGATGGTTCTTGCCGAAGGACTGCGGCGCGCAGAGATTCCATTTCGAGTCCTACACCTCAATCACAACTGGCGAGGGACTGCCAGCCAAGCAGACGCAGACTTTGTCCGTCAATGGTGTAAGAACCATCAGATTCAACTGAATACTCAAAAAATCACCAAACCTCTAAAAACCGAAGACGCAGCTCGCGCAGCTCGCCTGCGATTCTTTGAATCCATGGCGAAAAAGTATAAACTCAATTATATCCTACTCGCTCACCATCAGAATGACGCCGCAGAGACGCTGCTACTTCAGCTACTACGCGGAGCGGGGCCAGACGGACTCGCCTCACTACTCCCCGAACGAACGTTAGGTGAAATCACCCTTCTCCGGCCATTTCTCGAATTTCGCAAGTCCGAGTTGGAAACCGCAGCACACTCTTGGCAACTCGACTGGCGAGAAGACTCAAGTAATGAGGATCCCCAATACTTTAGAAATCGAATTCGCCATCAGCTACTTCCTTACTTAAACGACATCAGCCCTCGAGACCCCGTTCCCTTGCTCGCACGCACTGCCGAAATCATTGCTGGAGAAAATACGTTTTGGCAGGATTCCCTTCCCAAAGAATTTCCTAAAAAGATTTCGGTTAAGGAACTCAAATCCAAACATTCGGCATTTCAACGGCGTTTTCTCCGCGCCTGGCTGGAGTCTCAAAACATCCCAACTCCTGATTTTCAAACGCTAGAACGGATTCGCAAGTTATTGTCAGATCGGAATCCAGCTAAGGTCAATCTGAGGAAAGATCGCCACTGCCGCCGGCGCGCCGGCTATCTGTTTCTCGAATAACCTACGAACCCCGATCAACATGCAGATCACTGAGCATTCTCTAATAACTTGATCTGTTTCCATTTACCGGAATACCAACGCAACGCCATAAAGCCACTAAGCAAAATTAAGTAGCTTGTCCCCATCGTCCAGATTCCCCACGATCCCCATGAAGGAATCCAATAGACCACAACGAGACCGCCTCCAATAAAAACAACACAGCAAATCAGCAAAGTCACCACAGCAGGCCAGAACGTATCGCCAGCCCCTTTCAGCGCATGAATAAATACAATGTTCATGGCATCAAAGAGTTGAAACGCAGCAACACAAATCATTACTCCAGCAGCGATTTGAATGACTTCCGGATCATCAGTAAACAATCCAGGTAGCGCATATCTTCCAAAGAAAAATAGAAGTCCGATACCTCCCATGTAGAAGCAGCACAGCTTCAGCGCTAGAACGACTTGTCGTTGAGCTCGTTCTATATTTCCCTGCCCCACTGACTTTCCAACCATTGCCGTTAACACAATCGCCAAGGCCGCCGGCGGCATAAACGAAAGGTGCATCAATCGCACCCCGATTGTTGTTGCCGCCAAGTGCAATGTCCCAAATAGCCCCACCATCCACACCAACGCGACACTCCAAGAAAGCAGCTCGAGTCCGATCTGAAATCCCGAAGGCACTCCGACTTTGAGGAGATCCCACATTCGTTTCGGATGCACCTGAACACGTCGTGTCCCAAAAATCTTGGGATCTCCAAAGAATAGAAATCCACAAAACAAAACGGAACACTGCACACAGAGTGCAATCACCGTCCCCCAAGCAGCACCCGCAAAGCCCAGCTCAGGAAAACCGGCATGACCAAAGATCAGCACATAATTGAGAAGAATATTAAGAATCGTCGCTCCCACAGCCGTCCAAGCCAAAATCTGAGTCCGGTGAATCCCGATGAAAAAATTGGAAACTGCCAAAAGAACCAGCTGAGGAATCGCCCCAAACAGCATGATCCGATAATAGACTACCTCTAACGCTTGAACACGGGGCTCGTGATCAAACAGCCCAAACAACGCAGGCGCAGCCCACCAGGTCATAAGAATCAGCACCCCCAACAGCAAACCTACCCAAATCCCCTGCCAGGTGTAGTCCCCACAATCTTTCTTAGTTCCACTCCCGAGTGACTGGGACGTAAAGGTGCTTACCGCTCCTAGCAATCCCATTCCAAAGCTGATCGGAACAAAGAAAACTAAACCTGCCGGAAGGATGGCAGCCAAGGCATCCGCCCCGAGAATTCCCACCATCCAAGCATCTGCAAACTGCATGGCAACGAGTGCGACGTGGATCACAATAATCGGAAATGCTAAAGAAAGCATTCCCTTCATGGTCACTTCAGACTCCTGGTCTTTGCTCGAGTTTGGCATAAATGGCCACTAACACTGGCGCCAAAACCCAACGTGACAATAGGGAAACGATTAATTTTCCCGACCACATCTCCCTTGCAAGCCTAGGAATACCGACTAACCTGTTCGGCTATGGCACACTCAGTACCTGATCTAACCTACGCCAAGGATGCGCTCGAGCCTCATATCGATGCGCAGACTATGGAAATCCATCATGACAAACACCATGCTGCTTACGTAAGTAAGTTGAACGATGCGATCGCAGGGAAAGGCGATTTAGAATCCAAGTCGATTGAGGATCTGATCAGCGACCTTTCAGCTGTTCCTGAAGAAATTCGTGGCGCCGTTCGCAATAACGGAGGAGGACATGCTAACCACACCCTTTTCTGGTCCATTCTCGGCCCTAATGCCGGAGGCGAACCCAGCGGAGCACTTGCAGATGACATCGCTTCTACCTTTGGCAGCTTTGATGAATTAAAAGCTAAAATTGAAGCCGCTGGAGCGACCCGCTTCGGAAGCGGATGGGCCTGGCTCATCGTCAACAAAGACGGCAAGCTTGAAGTCACCTCCACCCCCAACCAAGACAGCCCGATCATGGACGGAAACACACCGATCCTCGGCATCGATGTTTGGGAACACGCTTACTACCTCAAGTATCAAAACAAGCGCCCCGACTACCTAAAAGCCGTCTGGAATGTGATTAACTGGAACGCAGTAGCCGAACGCTACTCTGCCGCTAAGTAACACTTGTTTAAATCGATCTTTAAGAAGCGCAGCTTTAACCGGCTGCGCTTTTTTATTGGGC
>JBCCKK010000136.1:0-8767 GCA_039027395.1 Verrucomicrobiota bacterium
TACGACCGCAAGTCCAATAGTGCCGAAATCCTTAGTATGTATAGTGATACTCTTCGTATGTTGAAGCGCTATCAAGAGGGCTACTACGAAGCTCTTGAGGCAAGTCGACTCCTCCCGGAGAGTCGAGTGCTCTCGGTGAAAAAGAAGCTTGCCGCAATCCAGGTCGGTAAGTTTGATCCAATCAGTGAAGGGCTTGAGCAAGAACTTGCTCGGGAAATAGTCTCACCGTTTTCTATGATTATTGCCGCAGGTTGGGCACTTCAAAATAAGGATACTCGAAAAAGCAACCTCTATCTGAATCAAGCTCTTACGCACACCACGAAAATCCCCTCCTTAAGCGCACTCGCCGATGATCCGATTTTCAAAATGCCGGCCTCTCTATAGAACGAACTATCCTCAACTGTAACGTTCTTTTTTCTTCATCGCTTGACACTGGTTACAGTGGGCCAGAAGATAGGTTTTTATGGAAGAGTCTCTCAGACAAGAAATCCTACGGGACAATATGGAGGTGCTTTACTATCTTGCCATGCAGCCAGGTAATCTTGTGGAGCTGCTGATGGGCATTTTTGTTGGAATCGTGGTTTTGACTTTCGTTCTTTCTAAAGTGCATGCCCTGGCCAAAGCCGGAAGCCCCACTCTATTTCTTACACTGTTTGTTGTTATTCTTTCCTTATTCATCCTAATCGAGGCTGCAAGTGTTACTCGGGTCTGGTTGTTGCCTAGAATTAATCTTGAAAACTACAATAACTCAATTGTAACCACCATTATCGCTTTGTGTTTTTTGTTCCTTGTCGTGCCAACGACCCTAGCCCTACTAAGATCTAAGTATTTTGCTAGTATGTGTGCCTGGTTTTTAGGTGCAATTGCTGCATGTATCGGAATGTATTTCGTTAGTCTAACCTACGAAGCTCCAAGAGAAGGACCTACTCCCGTCAAAACGTTCGAGAAAATCAAAAAACAAGTTGAAACCAAAATCGAGGAAACCCCATCGGACGACGTTTCACCCCCTGCTTACGAAGAGTGATAATTTAGACCTGACAGAGTTTTAATACCGCGGTTTCTAAGACACGGTGCCGATCACCTGGTGAAGACAAAAGCTGCATATGGGTATCAAAGCAGATGTCAACCGCTCTAAACCATCGGTCCGATGTTTTGGAGCTGGCTTGGGAGACAATTTTTGCTAAGCGAAAGCCTTGAGGTTTTTGTCCACTTTTATTCGCTGGCAAGAGAGCTTCGCCTTCCGGTTTCACTTCAACATTAAAAAAGTTACCACGACGCGACAATCTGAGCTTCCCCGTTTCCTTGAGCCAAACACCAATTGCAGCCAGTCGAACTTGACCACTTAACAAAATGAGAAGCCCGACTTCACTATCACCCTGGGCGAGTAACTGCCGCAAGAGGGGAATTGCCTCGCTTATCTTTCCTGAGGTGACGGCATCACACAGATCCCAAACCATCAATGATCGATTAGCGGAAACAATTTTTGTCAAATCTTCGATATGAACGATTCCACGAGGGTGGGCGTATAAGACAAGCTTTTCGATCTCAGCCTCTAAGACCCGGGTATTATTGCCAATCGATTCAACCAACAAATCTGGAACACCTTCTTCGCACTGTAATCCTGCCTGCTTCAGACGTCTTCCGACCTCGGCAATCCAGGCAGATTCGCCTCTTCCACTACGAATATCGGGTAGGTCTAAAGACTCAACATGCCCTGCTTTTTCAAATCCTTTATAGAATGCTTTTCTTCGATCCGCGCCTGGCGCGGCCATAACCAGCTGGGCCTCCTCTGGGTTTGTTTTCTTGAGTAATTCAAGAAATTGAGTCAAGGCATCTTTGACTCGTTCACTTCGACTCATCACGTTGTCCTGAAGAAATGAAACACTTTTTGCATAAACAAGCTTGCGTCCCCCCAGAAAAGGCAACGTTAACATTGCCTCTCTCAAGCGGCCGATACACTCAACCGCTGCTTCCACGTTTTCAGCAGCTCCGTCAAAGCTTTCCGAATTGATGGGGTCGTCTGGCTGTAGTTCTGAAATAAGCTCCGAAGCCCTTTGCTTGACTTGGTATTCATCAGATCCAACGATTAAAACATGCTTGCCGGGTAATTCTGCCATGATTGACTAGTTACTATGGAACATCTTTGGGCTCCGTGGCGCAATGCTTATGTCACCTCCAATGACATAAAATCAAAAGAAACACTATTTCATGATCTCGGGCAATCGACAAATGATGAAGAAAATTTTGTCTTTTTCCGATCAAAGTCCGTTTATGCGATCTTGAACCGTTTCCCCTACAACGCTTCCCATTCCCTGGTCGTGCCCTACCGTTCTGTTTCAGATCTTCGAGATCTTTCCCAAAGTGAACTTCAGGATCTCTGGAATACTGTAAATCAAGTAACCACTTTGATCGAAAAAGCTTTCAACCCTCATGGATTTAATGTGGGTATTAATATCGGAGCATCTTCCGGCGCAGGAATACCGCATCACCTTCATGTTCATGTGGTTCCACGCTGGAAAGATGATGCAAACTTTATGACGGCTACCGCAGAGGTGCGAGTCCATCCCTCTGAGCTCAAAGAGATCTATCAGAAACTTACCGCTATCCGAGATTCTCAAGAACCATCTCCATAGCTTGCATCCTAAATTGGCTTTACTTCTCAGCCACTCCTTCACAGCATTCTTGCCCCATGCCACGAAAAGCGAAGAAAATTATCCGTATTGGCCTCCCCAAAGGGAGCCTACAAGAAGCCACGTTAGCTCTTTTTAAGTCCGCAGGCTTCAATATTACCGTTTCCAGCCGCTCATATAAACCCGCCATCAACGATCCTGAATTTGAGGTGCGCTTGATACGTGCCCAGGAAATTGCCAAGTATGTAGAAGATGGATTTTTGGATATTGGAATTACAGGCAAGGACTGGGTTCAGGAAACCCGTTCTAAAGTCCACGTCGCACAAGACTTACCTTTCAATAAAGCAACCCGACGACCCGCGCGGTGGGTATTGGTCGTACCTGATTCTTCGAAAATTAGGAAAATCGAAGATTTACAGGGAAAGCGTATTGCTACAGAAGCTGTAAATTTAACGAAGGATTTCCTCAAAAAACATAAGATCAAAGCTCACGTAGAATTTTCATGGGGCGCTACCGAGGTGAAGGTTCCTGAACTCGTAGATGCCATTGTTGATATCACAGAGACGGGAAATTCATTGCGCGCAAATAAGCTGCGTATCGTGGAAACACTCATTGAATCCTATCCCCAGTTAATCGTCAACCGTTCGATCTGGGGCGAAAAAGCTGCCAGAAAAAAGATTGAAACCCTGTCGCTTCTTCTGGAAGGAGCTCTTAATGCACGAGACAAGGTCGGGCTTAAAATGAATATTTCAGCGGCCAAACTTGACCAATTACTGAAGACCCTCCCGTCACTAAGAAATCCTACCATCGCTCATCTAACTAATGGCGACTGGGTTGCAATTGAGGTGGTAATCGATGAAGTAATCGTCAGAGAGATTATTCCCCGCCTGAAAGAACTGGGAGCCGAAGGGATTATAGAATTTCCTCTAAATAAGGTTGTATACTGAAAAAAAAACCCTTTAATTCAGCACTCACATTTCGAAGAAACTATGGGATCAATTAAGAAAAGCAGAAAATCCAAGATTGCCAAACACAAGCGGCGGAAACGTAGACGTCAAAACCGCCACAAGAAACGTTTGCGCTATAAGTCTTAAACGACTGTAGCGCTCAAAGCGGGCAATCACATTCGCGGACGGCTCTCGCTCCGTCCACTCTTGGGTTTTAGAATATCACCTAGAACATGCGCTAAGGCGTATTCAGATGCAGAAATTACGGATTTGTCTGTTTGGACTCGATTTTGACTTGAATGGTGAGTTCCATACCCTCCTCGAGTTCAACCGTCGCCGGCAAGTTGAGCTTTACGGGCAAGACATAGTCGCCAGGCTCTCGGATTTCAGCGAGTGATACGGGAAGGGATTCTAGTTTCCGAGAGCTTTTCCAATAACGTTCTCGAATAACAGTCGAAACTTTTTCTAGGTTTAACTTACGTTCGGTTACTTCGAGGTCCTCAGCAAGATCGATTATTTTCGGATTAGTTACGTCGACTTCTAACCGCTTAACTTCCGCGAGATTGAAATCAATATTTCTCGGGGCAAAACTTTGGACAGCGGCACCCTGCGGTAAACCGGAAACCATCAGACTTGTGAATTCAATTCGAGTCTTACCAAATGGCTGATCTTTGAGATCGATCAAAATAGCAGGCTCGTTCTTAATCTGAATCGCCTCAGGAACTCTTAGAACCAACCGCACCGGTGTCGTCTTCCAATCTGCAACAAACTGTCTCTCGGGATCTAATGTCTATTGGATGCTTGCATCAACTTCCTGGAAGTAAACAGTTCGGGTTTCCGTATATTGTTCGCGAAATTGTTCCTTTATTTGTTTCACCTGCCACGAACCGAAGCCAGCAAGGATAATTGCCATGATCCATAGAAGAGCGGGCAGGACCTTCTGCTGTCGAACACTTTCCTCTTCCTGTTCTTCTCCCCCCAAAATTCTTGAAAGTATCTGCTTGAGCTCTTCTTTATCCGAGTACTTAATTTCTTTCAACTTCCCGTCATGAGCATAGGAGAGCACCCCTCTTTCTTCAGATACAACGAGCACATACCCGTCGATGCGCTCGCTGAGACCAATTGCCGCGAGATGTCGTGTCCCCAAATGAGCATCAGCTCCCTCTGCCGAGGCCAATGGAAGCACTGCTCCGATTCTAACAATGCGATTTCCTCGAATAATCGCAGCTCCATCATGTCGCGGGCAGTGAGGATCGAAGATAGACAGCAACAAAGAGCGATTTACAAGGGCGTCGACTTCTTCACCACCACTGACTAGTCCTTCCTCATCCCTATTACCGGGAAAGACCAGAAGGCATCCCAGATGTCGTTGTTTAAACTGAATCAAAGCCTCCGCAAGATCAGATAAAATTTCTTCGCCCTGGAAAATCCGAGGACGAAAGAGATTCCCCCGGCTTGCTGCTTGGTAGACTCGGCTTAGCTCGGGTAAAAACGAAAGGAATAAAATGACTACGACAGGAACCAAGAACAAAAGGACCAAAATGCCCGCAAGCTGAAGTTCTAAAAAGTAGATTAACACTCCAAATGAAACAACGATGACCAAACTTGCCATCAAACGAATCAATCTGGGGTAGGCTAAAAGCCAGCCGAGGATGATGCGAAGTACAATTGCGCACAAAACGACATCAAGCAGATAAATCCACGGCGAGGGCATTTTTATAGTAATTCTCTATTTCCTATGGTTTCAGCTTCCAGGCTCATTCGGAACGTCTGGGCCTGTTGAAGGTTCACTTTTCTCACTGGAATTCATTTCCGTTTTGGAAGCTTTAAGTTTTTCAGGAACCTTTGACATGCGCACCGTAATAGTACCGTCCTTAACATCGCTAATTTGGTAAACATCAGGCAGCCCGGTCCGATTCAAAAACTCTCTAAGGTGACGGCGGACTTTCATCCACATATGATTAGCAACCTGTCCAGGCAGGGTAGCTCCTCCGAGGTAGGCATTAAAATCTGTGAACTGAATCAATGTCTCAGTGATATTGTGAGATAACTCATAGCGATACAAAAAGGACTTACCAAAAACAACTACTTCGTCCAACAGAACCACTTTATCACCCAAGAAAAGACAAGCAAAACCCACCCGTTCCATATCAAATAGTTCCGACTCTTCAGCCAACTCAAATTCAAGATGATCTCCTAGAAGCTTATTGATTTGTTGGTCCTGCAGCACCACTTCACGATCTTCCTTTGTAAGGGAAAATGCTTTTGGCTTACTGGCTAAGAACAGCGTCCGTTGAACACTTGAAACGTCGACATCCGAATCACCCGAAGGTTGAGCCAAATAGGCATCAATCGTAGATGCACCGGAAAATATCTTAAACCCGAAGTATGTGTAGGCGCCGAGCACTGCCAGGCCAAGCAATAAGAGCAAAGCTCCACCAAATGTCAAAGTTCCTCCGCGGGAAGAAGCAAGCCAGAGGAAGAGATATAAAATCAAGATAAGTGTCACCAGGATTACACCAGAAGCCAGCAGAATGGACATCTGAGGAACAACAACACCTTCCATTTTCAAATCGGCGCCTTCTTCCATGAATTTATCCATTGCTTTTTGAAGCACCTCTTGGCGTTTTTGCTTCACTTCTTCCGGAGTCAACCACTCTTCTTGATAATAGATTTTTCCCTCTTCGACGTGCTTTGCATGCTCAAGCCAAGGCTTCATAAACTCGCCAATCTTTTCTGCCTCTTCCGGCAATTGGTCCATTAACGATCTGGCTTCCGTTGCAAGGTCGATGAGCTCCTCGCTCGAATATTTTTGCTTCGGATCATATTTCCGAGTCATGAATTCCTGAATTTTTTCTTGTAACTCCGCGCGAAGTTGCGCTTCTTGCTCAGCCTTAGCTTCCAATTTGAGACTTTGCAATTCAGTCCATTTTTCTCGCTCTTTTCCCAGAATATTGGCCGCTTGGGGATGGCTTGCGAGAAACTCGGAAAATTCCGAAACCGCACTAGCAATATCGTCGTCAGTCAATTCATCAACGGTTTCCGGAAACAATGGAACAGACCCCAAGTAAAAGTCTCGCTGCCAGGCGCTGCGTTTTCCGATATCAGATACTGTCACGACAACAAGCTCACGGACTTCCAGCGTTTTAGCTCTTACGGCTACTAGCCCCTGGCCACTCACATTAAGAGCAACCAGGCGATCTTTCATAACCTCCTCAGCATGAACAGGAAACGCCTGAACAAGCAAGCTTAGTAAACCGGCAACCAAACCGTAGTGTAAGAATCTTCCACGTTTCATCTCTTGAGTAGCTCGGATTATTTGTAGGGATTTACGTAAAAATCTCCATGATAAACTTTAGGTTATTTTATAACTGGGGAATTTACAGTGTCGTCGTTACAGACGACCTATAGTAGTCCACGATCCCGAAGGTCTCGGATGTTTTTCTCACCCGATTCCATCGCCATATCCATCATAAACTTAAGAAGACAAACTTCCCAACCGTCATCAACTCCCGTTAGCACAGCTGCTAGGGGATCATTCTTTGATTCGACGTCTTCTTTGACCCGCTCCGTCACTTGTTCAATAGAGTCTCGGACTTCGTAAGATCGGATATCATTCTTTCTTACCTGAAATCCGTATTGCAAAAATGCCAACTGGTGTCCTACCTGGCTTAAGGCATCCGCATAGCGTTGAGCATCCTCACCAAATCCGTCGAGAAGTAGTTTCGAAAAGTTTTGAGGTGAGATGATCTGAGGACGTTCCGCATGGATCGAACCTTCCCTCACGTGAGAAAGATTCACACTGTCCATATCTTCAGTGATCAAATAGTAGTTCAGAACCGATGTCGAAAAGGTTTCTAGTCGCCGTTCAGGGGGGCGAACTACCTTTGTATTCTCAAGTGCGTATGTGAAATCATCACCGGATATCATTCGATAAGCATCCAATTGGTTGATCCATTTGTCAATCGCCTTACCCGTTTAATGCCTCTTGATATGCCTCCCAGTCGGTTGATGGGAATAAACACATCTCCGGAACCTGGTCACCAAGACGTTCTTGAACTAATGCTCGATATTCCTGAACATTTGAAAGATGTTGAACTCCCGTTCGCCATTTCTCTTTTTCGGCAAAGAATTCGCTGTAGCCAGGGACTACCTTTCGAAAGGCTATACAAGCCTGCTCTTCTCCCCAGTAGCGAATCGCTAAACAAAAATGGAAATGCATAAAGATCAAGCGTTCGTCGACCGAAATTGCCCGTGGGACGGTTCTATCGGAAAGATAGCGAGCTGTTTGCTGAAAAAAGAATGGATTACTCAGTGCCGCTCTCCCCACCATTACTCCCGAACAACCAATTCTATGAATCATCTTTTCAGCATCCAAATGAGTATGAACGTCACCATTTCCGATTACCGGAATTGATTGGACCGAATCAACTACTGCTTGGATCCCTTCGAGATTAACAGCACCCGTATATCCCTGTTCTTTCGTGCGCCCGTGAATAGCAATCGCAGCAACTCCCATCTGCTCGAGCCTCGGCGCAATCAGATGCGCATTGATTTCATCCCAACCCAGACGCATCTTGACCGTGACCGGAAGCCGAACAGCGCCCAAAATGGTTTCCAAGAGTTCTTCCGTAAGCTCCTCATCTTTTAGCAAAGCAGCCCCCGCGCCGCCTCGAGTTACTTTCTCCGATGGGCATCCGAGATTGATGTCGATGAAATCGATTCCGAGATCTTCAAGAAAGCACGCAGCATCACGCAGCTCTTGAGGGTTGTGTCCAAATAATTGGACTCCCAACGGTCGATCCGAAGCACTGGCCGCCACCAGTCGAATCGCCTTGGTGTTTAGTTCGATTAATGAGCGTGCATTTACGAAATCAGTCGTTGTAACAGAAAGCCCTCCTAAGGCCCTGATAGCGACGCGAAACGGCAGGTTTGTAAACCCTGACATCGGAGACAACATCAGAGGTGACTCAAGCTGCAAGTTTTTGAACTGCATCGAATCGACTGCTATTCCCACTCAATCGTAGCCGGCGGCTTAGAAGAGATATCTAGAACCACTCGGTTCACCCCGTCTACCTCATTAATAATCCGATTGGAGATCCTTCCCAAAAAGTCATGCGGAAGTTTAGCCCAATCAGCGGTCATTGCGTCCTGACTTTCAACGACCCGCAAAGCGATTGTATAATCATA
>JBCCKK010000137.1:0-8759 GCA_039027395.1 Verrucomicrobiota bacterium
ACTCCAAAGAGGGTATTAACATTCTCTTGGTCATTCGCCCTAAAAACGTCAATTACGCAAAAGCCTATCTTTCGAAGCGTGCAAGGTTTTCCATTGCCTACGATACCGATGGCGGAGACTTTGCCGCATTCAAAAGTAGTAAGTCTCCCGTGTGCGTTCTTTTCTGTAAAAAAAGAACCCCTCTTTGGAAAGGAGATCTTTTGGGATTAGATGTTGCTAGGCTATCTAGAATGGCAGATATTCCAGTCAGTCGTCCATTACCTAAAACCCTTTAATTCTTCGGGTGCGCATCATTGTCACAGGCCTAATTGGCCAATATCCATTTGGCGGAGTAATCTGGGACTATATTCAATATGTTACGGGTTTTCGTAAGCTTGGATATGATGTTCTCTATCTTGAAGATACAGGCGTGTGGCCGTATGACCCGATCAAAGAAACCGTCACGGATGACTGTTCCTACCAAGTGTCAGCTTTGAAAAACATCATGGACAGTTTCGATCTCGGCGATCGATGGGTTTACCGTAATGCCGCAGATAATACATTTCACGGAGCTGGGGAATCAATTGCTCGAGAGTGGCTAAAATCAGCAGATCTCTTAGTAAATGTTTCAACAGCTAGCTGGTTGGAAGACTATGATATTGGAGTGAAACACCAGATGTTTATAGACGGGGATCCTCTATTCACCCAAATCGGCTTACTGGATGGAAACAACTCCTCCTATGCCGAGCGGCTTCGTGCCCATGATAGTCACTTCTCATTCGGTCTTAATTTAGGCAATCCCGGTTGCCAAGTCCCAAAAACCGGGATCCAGTGGCGACCTACTCTACAACCTGTCGATCTCGACTACTGGACATTTGAAGACCAACCTGGTTCTAATGAGTTTACCACTGTCATGAATTGGGTGAGTTACCCGCCAAAAGAATGGGATGGAAAATCCTTCGGTCAAAAGGACGTCGAATTTCTAAGATTTATTGAACTGCCCCAAAAAACACCTCAGTCATTTACGATCGCCATGGGACAGGGCATTGGAAAAACGCGTCCTACCAAACACATCCAAGACTGCGGATGGAGTATTGTGGAACCCGACCAGGTATTACCTGACCATAAAACCTACCATGAGTTTTTGAGCAGATCTCGAGCCGAGTGGAGTATCGCAAAAGAAGCGTATGTTAAAGCAGATACGGGATGGTTTAGCTGTCGCACTGCCTGCTATTTAGCTGCAGGGCGACCTGGACTTGTTCAAGATACGGGATGGACGAAACATCTCCCTCATGGAGACGGACTGCTTTCGTTTAATACGCTCAGCGAATGCTTGGATGGAATTGAATCAATCAACCGTGATTACGATCAGCACCGACGAGCTGCCAGAAAATTCGCTGAAACATATTTAGATGCAACTAAAGTCTGCCATGATCTTATCGAGCAGGCGCAGGTTTAGCGGATTCCGATTTCTTTTCATCCTTTTTACCACCACCAAAAAGCCCACCTAAAATACCCGTCGCTGCCTTGCCTACTCCCCCAACAGCATTGACTGGATTCAAAAATGTTTTAGCTACTACTGAATCGATAGTTACTGCTGGTTTTTGGGTTGTGCCCGCAAAGTAGAACGGAATGATTGTTTCTTTATTTTCATTCACCTTAAACGCTCCTTGAGCAACCGACGGAATTCCAGCAGCCAGTTCCGGCTTTGCCTTCAATGTTTGATTTCCCGTTAATGACTGATCATACCCCACTTCCACCGAGCCCAAGACAGACAATTTATCGTTACTCAAATCCAAGGGCTTTACGTAGATCATATCTTTCTTAAGTGTGAAAATGACTCTTCCTTTCATATTCTCAATCAACTTTAAATCATTCAAAATCCCACTGTTTTCAAACCCGGGGTAACTCGGTAGATTAACAGCAGCACTGATCGAAGAGAGCTCTCCGTTCCCTTTCCCTGTAATGTCTTTAACATCCGGACGAAAACGACCATAGGCGTTAAAACTCACCTGTGCATTTCCACCGAATGATTCCGAATAACCTAATCCATTCAATAGCCCCTTAACGTCATCTGTCGTTACGGAGAACCGAGAATCGTTAACTGCCTGATCTTGAGAATCGAGATTCAAAGATCCTTCGAGTGCCAGTGAACTTTCTCCGGGTAAGGTCGCAGTAATCTTGGTTACTCTTAGCCCACCCTTATTCATACTAAACGATCCCGAAAGGCTTTTAATTTCAACCTGTCCTGCAGTGCCAAGTCCTGCATTAAATGAGCCTTCGAGCTCCCCTTCTCCAACAACATTCACAGTCAAATCGACCTGTTTGAGAACAAGATCATAGCCCTGAAAGTTTTGAATTGTGAGGTTTCCCTGTTTCATGAGAAATGCCTCGGCATTGATGGGAAGACGAATATTTTCAACTTTGTTGCCTTTGAGCTTCAGCGTAATATCTCCCCCTTGAGCACTGACTGTAGTTAGATCTAATGAGAGCTTTAGAAGTGGAGCAAAAGCAAAACTGACGTCGAGTGCAGGAAACTTCCCCTGAAATAAGTTGTTTTCACTTTCTCGCATATCGAGAAAAACACCTTCCAGTGAAGCGCGTTCGATACTTCCAGTGATCGAATCAAACTCAAAATTTCCACCACTTTGTCCGTTAATTTGACCTACGACCCAACTTTGAAACGGTGGAAGCATGTAGACAACTCGAGGGCCAAATTTAAATCCAACGAAAACGACAACCCCAAGAATCAATAAGACCAAAACAAGACGGACAATCTGCTTCATGCCGTCACATTGCACCGATTCTCCGTTTCGTCAACGCTTGCACACTCTCCTAGCTAACGTAAGCTTTATATCCGTTTTTTATGTTAACATTAGAATATCTAAAAGCTTTATCAGATCAGTATTCTGAAGCATTATCATTTTCCACTCGTTCCATCTCAATTCGTAACAAGCAGTTCGAACGTCCTCCACATCTCATGGGGGTTATCAACTTGTCACCCGACTCTTGGTATCGAGAAAGTGTCTGCCTGAACTCCGATCAAGCCGTTCAACGGGGAAAACGTTTGGTGGCAGAGGGGGCCGAAATTATCGATATAGGCGCCGAATCCACTCTACTTCATGCAGATCGGGTTGAGGGTCAAGCTCAACTCGCTCGACTTCTTCCAGTAATCGAACAACTGAGCCAGCTCGACAGCCTGGTCTCCATCGAAACATATTCAGCTCAAGTTGCAGAAGCCTGCCTAAAGAGTGGTGCCACTGTGCTTAACATCACAGGAGTTCAAGAAAATAAGGCCCTTTATCGCTTAGCAGCTGACCATCAGGCGGGTGTCATTATTTGCTATACGCAAGCAGCCAATGTTCGCGAAGCCGAAAATCTCGAGTTAGATGAGGATCCAATTCCTCAATTTTTAGAATTTTTCAAACGGGAAACCAATGTAGCTTCTGAGGCAGGGGTTGAAGCTATCTGGATTGACCCTGGCCTTGGGTTTTATTACAAAAATCTTCAAGACAGTTCGCAAAGGGTTCGTTATCAAATCCAAACGTTCCTAAATACGTTTCGCCTGCGGGAGCTAGGATGGCCGGTATGTCATGCCTTACCTCATGCCTTCGAAACCTTCGGCGACGAAGTTCGGTCAGCAGAAGGTTTTTTTGCTGTATCAGCGATTCTTGGTAAAACTGACCTTCTGCGGACTCACGAGATCCCTAAGGTAAAAGCTGTAGTCGATACACTGAAGCTTTTTGATTCTTGAATCCGTTTTCAGTTTTCTCAATGTTAACTCCTGTGAAACGCATTCTTGTAACAGGTGCTTCTTCCCCACTCGGAAGAGCAATTTCTCTCCATTTTGCAAGTCCCAGCATCGAGCTTGGTCTACACTTTCACCAAGGTAAAGACCAGGCTTTCAATCTTGCCTCCGAGATCGAAGAAAAAGGAGGCCATGCCACAACGTTGCAAGCAGATCTTTCTGTTGAATCCGAATGTGAGGCTCTCGTAAAGTCGTGGCTTCCGCCCGAATCAACACTCGATATCCTCATCAATAACGCCGGGCACTATCCTCCAAACTTTCTTAGCAATATGTCCGCCGAAGATTGGCACGTTGGAATTGCCTCAACAGCAACTGCAACATTTTTGATAACTCGAGCAACACTTCCGTTTATCAGAAAAACTTCGCAAGGAAGAATTATCAATATCGGAGACTCTAGTTGCGATCGAATAGGATCTCGCAACCAAGCTCTTGGATACCATACAGGAAAAACGGGAGTGCTCATGCTGACCAAGTCTTTTGCTCAGCAAGAAGCCAAGCACGGAATTACGGTGAACATGATCTCTCCCGGCTATCTCGAAAATAGTGTGGAACTCCCAGAACTTGAGACAATCCCTGCTAGAAGATTCGGAACTTTCGAAGACGTTACTCATACGATTGATTTTTTGATTCAACCAGAGTCTGGCTACTGCAATGGTTCAAACTTGATTCTATCGGGCGGTTGGAATATCTAGCCGGTATGGACCGGAGCATCCATCTTCGCAATTACCTCTCAGTATCGATTGAGGGCGGACTTTATATCGGGGGTCTGGCTTTTCTTTCTGCAGAAACCATTCTTCCGAAGATGGTCCATTCTCTAGGAGGCCCTACCTGGGCCATTGCGCTCGTGGCCGTTTTAACGCCCATCGGATTCTCTCTTCCGGGCATTTTTGCCACCCACTGGATCGAGAAGATGAGGGACATGAAGCCCTTTATAATGATCGTTGGCTTTTTTCAGCGATTACCTTTTTTGATTGCGGGGCTTGTTCTCCTATTTTTAGGCGAAACTCTACCCAAAATCGCACTCGCAGTAATTCTAGTGACCCCTTTCTTATCTGGTTTGATCGGAGGTATTATTCACACAGCGTTCTTTGAACTACTGGTCCGTATCGTCCCAAGAGATCGCCGAGCCTCGAATCTCGCAATACGTTTTATCATTAGTGGCTTTATTGGGATCCTTGCCGGTATTATCGTTAAGCTGGTTTTAGTCCAGTATCCAGGGACGGTTGGCTACGGTATACTCCACCTCATCACGTTCGGACTGATGATGCTGTCATTTTTGATATTCTCGTTAATTCGGGAAATAAACCAAAGCCCTCCCAAGAAGGAACTACCTGATTTTGGCAGTTATCTCAAGTCACTCCCCCTATTCTTGAAAAGCACACCGTATCTCACCCGTTTTATCTGGATTCGAGCAACAGGAACCGGATTCCTGGTAATGCTCCCGTTTTTGAGTATTCATATGATTGAAGTAACCGGATCTAGTGAAAGTACGATTGGTCTCTTAGTTGTCGCTCAAATGGTAGGAGCGCTTTTTGGAAATCTCGTGTCAGGCTACCTAGGAGATCAATACGGTTCACGGCTTCCGCTCTTGATCTCCAAAGGATGTTTCTTAGTTGTTTTTTTGAGTATTTTTGTCACTGAATCCGTGATTGGATTCTATTTGATCTTCTTCCTTTTTGGATTCGCTTTCTATGCCGATTCCGTTTCCTCAAACGCAATCATGACCGAACTGGCTCCAGTAAGCCGTCGCCCCGCGTATACAGGAATTGTCGGTTTCTCCAGTGTTCCTGCCTTTTTGATTGCCACAGCAATTGGCACACTCTTAATGGAAACCACCCATTCCATTTTTCCAGCTTGTTTAGTAAGCTTCCTATCCATCGGAATTTCTATGGTTTTGCTATTACGACTGCCCGAGCCTCGAAATCTAGAAACGAGCAACTAGAAATTGAGCCTCCGTAAAATCATTCATATCGATATGGACTGCTTCTACGCAGCTGTAGAAATGCGCGAACAGCCCGAACTCAAAGACAAACCGATTGCGGTAGGAGGAGGATCACGTCGGGGCGTTGTTTGCACCTGTAACTACGTAGCACGGGAATACGGAGTTCGATCCGCAATGCCTGGATTTAAGGCAAGGGAACGCTGCCCTCAAATCATCTTTTTACCCGTAAGGTTTGACCTCTACCGAACAGAATCTGCCAAAATTCGTTCCATTCTTTCAGAATACACGACGCTACTCGAACCACTTTCTTTGGACGAAGCTTACCTTGATGTGAGTCACCATGATCGCTACGCATGGTCCATTGCTAAAGAAATTAGGAAGCGGATTTACGAAACGACCCGACTCACAGCCTCTGCAGGTATCGCACCCAATAAGATGCTCGCTAAAATTGCTAGCGACTGGAAAAAGCCCAACGGACAATTTGCAGTTACCCCAGATCAAATTGAAGATTTCATGGCAACTCTCCCGGTTAAGAAGATCTGGGGTGTAGGCCCTAAGAGCGTTGAAAAATTCGAACGGCTCCAAATCAACACCTGCGGCGATCTTCAAAAGAAATCCCGTCGAGAGCTCATTTCACTTTTCGGCAAATGGGGGGAAGAACTTTATGAGTTATGCCGAGGTAACGACCATCGCAATGTTGTTCCCGACCGTCCTCGAAAATCATTGAGCAATGAACGCACCTATAGTGACCATCTTACAACCTTAAATGCCTGCCAGTTGGCGCTAGAAGAACTTTTCAAAGAACTTGAAGAAGATCTCGCAGGGAAAGCGGACAATCGGATCATAAAAAAAGCGTTCGTTAAGGTTCGATTCTCCGACTTTTCCCGAACCACCAAGGAATGCATTTGCTCGACACCGAATATTGAAACATTTTTCACTCTCTTGAAAACCGCCTATTCCAGAAAAGACCTGCCTGTCAGGCTATTAGGTGCCGGTGTTCGATTTGAGGATTCTTCCAAAAATGAAACCTCTTCATGTGACCAACAACTATTAGACTTGTGAACAGAACTAGTTGAGATTCCTTAACATTCCTTGATATCCCTCTTGAAACGACGGAAACTTAGGGAGCCAACCCGTTTCCAGAATCTTTTGATTTGATACACGCTTGTTAGTTAGCCCTCGCTTACCAAAATAGTCAGGAGTTCCTGTCGGAGGTAAACTTCTACTTAATTGCTCGCAAAGCCAGTGATAGATTTCGCGATAGGATGCTGGCCTGGAATCGACCACATTGTAAAGCTCTCCAAATCCAAGCTTGCCAGACAACCCGTACTGGATCGCCGAAATAATATCTGCTTGATGAATTAGGTTCAGCCATTTTGGGTCTTGTTCTGGAACCATCGCACCTCCTTCGAGAAGTCTCTTCAATAGAACCCCACGCCCTTCTCCATAGATACCTGCCAGGCGGAGAACAAGACCGCCATGATCCAAGACACTTCGTTCGGCCTTCACCAAGATTTTTGCTGTCTCTGATACTGGATTGGTTTCCGAAGATTCATTTACCCATTCTCCATCCGTCTGCCCATAGACAGACGTTGAAGACGTATAGATAAACGTTGTTTGGCCATCTAACCAATCAAAAGCGAGCTTAAGCCCCTGTTCGTGAATTTGCTGATAACCCTCAAGACCTTTTCCTCCTGTTGAAGGACAATATACGACCATATTCCATCGACCGGGAAGTGATTTCCAAAATTCACTATCTGCGACATCGCCTTGAAAGACATTCCATCCCTTTTCTCGCAATGCCCTTGCAGAGGACTCGGTGTAAACGACCCCGGCAACTTCATATCCATCACTTTCGAGCTGCTGGGCAAGTGCTGTTCCTACATATCCGCAACCGACGATTAAACAACGTGCAGACATCACACGAGTTGATTCAAAACAGACTTAATGATCCGAGTCTGCCATAAGCTGGGCTTTAAGCGAAAGCTCAGCCGCTTTGAAAGCATGGTGTTGGGTCATTGCCTTTTCGGTGCGATTCAAACAATCGAGAATCAACTGTCCAAAGAACGGATAACCCACTTTCCCATCACATTCAATTTCAACCTCAGTCTCTTGATCTGCGAGGAAGATGCGGTTTCCAACATCCGAGCGCCCGAAATCAAAATACTTGCGAATCTCAATATAACCTTTGGTGCCAATAATGATACTTCGACCGTCTCCCCAACCTCTTAAACCATCCGGGGTAAACCAGTCGACTCGGCTAATGCAGGAAGCGCCCGTATCAAGTTTCATGACAGCTTCTCCAAAATCTTCAAACTCCGGCTTATCGGGATTGGCAAAGTTTTCAACTCGGGCATGAAGAACTTCACCATTATGGGTTCTTGGATAGTGCAAAAACTGATCAAATTGATGGGAACAAATATCTGTTAGAATACCCCCATACCTTTTCTTTTCAAAGAACCAATCGGGTCGGCTTGCCTTGCCTAATCGATGAGGTCCTGTCAGGGCCATGTGAATAATATCTCCAATGGCACCTCCTTGAATTAACTCATCCACATACCATGCAGATTCCACGTGAACTCGCTCGCTGTAATAAACCATGTATTTCTTGTTAGTCGCTTTAACAACCTCTCGAGCCTTCTCAAGTTGTTCCAAGGAGGTAAATGGGCACTTATCTGTGAAATAGTCTTTACCCGCTTCCATGACCCGGCACCCCAGGGCTCCCCGCTCGTTGGGAATTGCGGCAGCAGCTACCATTTGAATTTCGGGATCATCCAAAATCACATCAAGAGAATCAACCGCTTTAACAGCGGTGTTTTTGTAGGTTTTTAAGAAGTTCTCAACTTTCTTTGGATCGGGGTCGTAGGCATACTTTAAGGTTCCGCCTGCTTCAATCAGCCCATTCGTTTGGCCAAAGATATGACCGTGGTCTAGGTGAACGGATGCAAATACGAATTCTCCGGGTTTAACAACAGACTCTGTGCTTTTACTGCTTGGGGCGTAGTTTTGACCATCTTTTGCTGACATAAG